>JBCBCD010000947.1:0-3145 GCA_038530915.1 Bacteroidota bacterium | reverse complement strand
AAATCAGTAGCTGTAAATATTCTTTCAATATATCCTGTACCACAATCGTTCAATTCATAGTTAACGGTAGAATCCAAAGCATAGCCACAAATATCATATATCTCAGGGCTGCCAAATCTTGCCAGGTTCTCTATATCGTCTGTACAATCAATAACATAGTCTGGTAAGTCTTCTACTCTCGGCGGTATTTTATCCTGTATTTCAACAATAATCATCGCATCTGTATAGTGCCCTTGCAAGTCTCCACCAGGACCTTCACGATCAGGATCAATTGGTCCATCACCCGGATCCACATCATATACTCTCATGATCACAACAATTGACTGATTGACATCTTCGCAGCAGAAGTACAAGTAATCATCAAACCATTCTTGCTGCCCTGGTTCACCTGAATCATCGCCATTGGCCCAATCACAGCTCCCTTCATCCATTCTTCTCGCTTTGAAATAAATATCTCCGGAACAATTATCATGACTACCACTATCAAAAGTATTTGCTCTAACTCTTGCCAATCCTCCATTTGGAATCGCTACCACCGTGTATTCATCTGCTACTGCTGTAGGTTGTTCGTTATCTTCTACTATCATTCTTACTGAACACTTGGAAACATTGCCACATTTATCAATTGCAGAGTAATGAACAATGTGCAAGCCTTTAGGTACTAAATTATGTTCTTCAAATCCCATTCCTCCATAAGTAGTTGTAGCTGCTAACATCACCTCACTATCACAATTATCATAGACGATGGGTTGAGGTAAATTAACTGTAGCATAACATTTTCCGCCATCTGTTTCTACAACAATTTCTTGTGGACATTGCATCTCAGGTTTCACATCATCACTGACCTTAATACTTTGTAAGAAAGTTCTAGAAGTACCACTACATTCATCTTTAACGGTCCATGATCTCTCAATTTCGTATCCAATACCACTACATATATCTGTTTCTGAATCTTCAAAAGTTACTGTGAAATTACAGAAAACGCCCTGATCAAGTCGATCTCCCTCCACAGTAGGCCAGCCTAAGTTTTCAGGTGAAACTTCTGCCTCTTCACAACTCAACTTAACATCAGCAGGAAAGACCACATCATCTAAATCTGCTCTTTTTAAATCAATATTTTGTTCTGCCATTTTTGTGTTTCCAACCCTATCTAAGGCGGTCCAAATTCTAACAAATCTCAGGCTGTAGGTACCAACACAACCCTCCTCAATTATGGAATCTCTATAAGATAGAGAGGCAATCATGCCACAGTTATCAATAACTACTGGATAGCCCAGCTTATCAGCACAGGTATCAACTCCACAAAACAGTTCCATATCATCTACTTCAATAACAGGTGCGATCGTATCTTTTAAGGATATAAAAGCGCTGCAAATAGAAATATCATCTGGACTTTCCATGATAACTACTAAGGTGCTATCCGTATAAAAACCGGCTTCCATTGTGATTTCATTGACTCCCTGTTCTACTAAAAAGCCTTGTAAGTCTTCAACTCTTATATTAAGGTCTTCACATGCTGCCAAATCAGTTTGTAAATCAGATGCCTTAATAGTAACGTTACAAGTTGAATCAATAAAGACTTCGTAAGGGTTTTCTACATCGGTAGTAATACAGTCAATGCATTGTGCATTTAAAGAAAGAGAAGCCCCCAAAGTGAATAAAGCGATTAAGCTAAAATAAGCAGGCCATTGACTCAAGTAATCTAAATAGCCTAGTTTTCTACAAAGTACGTTTGTTAAATTTTTCATTTTCTTGGTGTGTTTGAATTTATAATTATTGTAAGTGTGAAATTTTACATATTGATATAGGATGACCAGGCAGTACATGATGTACTGTTTCAACTTTTGCTCAAGTGAGCATTTGTTACTGGAAATCAACTATTTGAAATAGGAAAGCATAAAATGAAAGGTATCTACTTGTTTTCTTATAGTAAGTTACCCAACTGTTATAGTGCCTTCAGTTGTGCAAGTTTGGTAAGTAAAATGTTAGTTGGTAGTGTGTATGTTAAGTCTTAATATTAAAAGACGTATGTTCAATTCTTATATAGAAAATATCGTGCCAATTTTTGAGCAGTTATATTATTTTTGAAAGATGCTCATAATAACAAATTCTAAAATCGTGCCAAAAAAAACCCCCCTCCTATTAGGAGAGAGGCTATCCCAAAAACCGATTTAAGTATACACTTGAAAACGGGTCTTGTGAGAATCACATACAATCCAATCGCCTTAAATTAACTATACAATATACCATGAGCTTACGCTACTGGTAAAGAGCATACAAATTGAGATGGTATGTTTATAATATCCTTTTTTATTAAAGCTCTTTTCTAAGGTGAGGTTAAAATAGGTTGTGGGAGGGAATAATAATCATTCTTTGAACCTATTTGTTCATCTCATTTTACAAAAACAAATATACATTTTTCATCATCTATATTATATACCCTGTTTAGGGTATTTTAACCCGTTTTGCCCAATGCAGAAGAGACTGCCCCAAATCCTGTACAAGGACGATTGAGACAGTCTCTTTATAAAGTGGTGGTTTCAAAACCTACTCCCCCTTCTCTTTTGAGAAGGGGACAGCAAGATGTTATATCCTGCAGTAATCAGTAGGCGTATACCACACCAAAAATTCATGTTTTAGAAAGCTACCATTCACATAGAAGGTAGCTTTCATGTGTTTGATTTGCTCAAGATGAGCATGTCAATGTAAGTTGGTCAAATGATCAGCTTTCAGCCCTAATCGTCTTATATCCAATCGATTAATAATTTGCATTGAAATACAAACCCATGAGCTAGACCTTTCTTAATCTAGTCAAACGACATTATAGCTATTTTCAATAGCTACAGATGAAAGGTCCATTGAATCAAAAGATCCTATGACATTAACAAATACTATTGTACTATCAACTCAGCTCAGAGCATATCTCATTTTCGTAAGAACGATCATGAAATACATCTCTATCCCACTAAGAATCGTTTTCTGACACTCCATATAGCATAAGAACTGATCATTTTAATTGATCAGTAAAAGTGCTGCTTTGAGGAACGCTCATTAGAAAAACTATTCTTTCAGCATAATACAATGCCTTTGTACAAACAAATGGATTATTCAAAAATATGTGAAGGAAAAAAGGATGGGAAGTCCT
>JBCBCD010000946.1:0-3148 GCA_038530915.1 Bacteroidota bacterium | reverse complement strand
TGATTTTGCACTGAACTAGGTAATCGACCAAAATCATAGGATCTATTAATCAAGAAAGGATCAGTATCACTACCCACTTGTGCCCAACTTGATCTTAATTTTGCATAAGAAAATATTGAAGGCAACTCAATTAGTTCAGATAAAACAATGCTCGCTCCTACTGATGGATAGAAATAAGAATTATTTTGAACTGGAAGTGTACTAGACCAATCATTTCTACCAGTAGCTGTTAAGTAAATTGCATTAGAAAATGAAAGCTCCAAATTACCATAGACACTATTGATTCTCTTCCTCGAATTAGTCCGAGATACGATTGGTGTTCCTGCGATATTTCCTGGATTATACAAATTGGGGACTGCAAGTGAGTTGCCAAAAAGACCAGATCGATTTCTATCTTGTTGAAAGCTATTGGCTCCAACAGAAATATTTAGACCGATATTATTTTCAAAGCTCTTATTGTATGTGGCTAAGAAATCAATATTTGTTTCTTGAAAGGTAAAGGAATTCTCCTGATACATTCCCTGTGGAAACCACTGAGAACTATAAGGACGTCTTGAAAATTGATTATCAGTAAAAACATCAGTACCAATTCTCGTGTGAAATTTAAAGTTTTCATTCAGCTCAAAATTCAATTTGGCATTACCAAAAAATCTATCCTTTTCAAAAGAATTTATATGTTCGTTAGCAATAAAGAATGGATTGTCAGCCCATGTTTGATAGTACCTTTGTTGAACTCCTTCCTGTCCTTCAGCCCAGTATTCTTTAAATAAACCTAAATCTGCGTTTGCATGAGCAAATACGAAAGAATACATAATTCCTGATGAGGAATATCTTGTAGATGAAATGTTATCACTTCCAGTTTTAACATAATTACCTACAATATCCAAGCTCCATTGATCAGACAATTGAGACCTGGTATTTATCGAAAAGTTGGTTTTACTGTAATCATTATTGGGAATGATTCCCGTCTTTTGTAAGTTGGTCACAGAAAACCTAACACTATTTTTTTCTCCGCCTAAAGCAACAGATATATTGTTATTATAAGCTACTCCTGTTTCCCAAAAGTCATTTGAATTCCATCTTGGTAGTAATACATCTTCCTCGGGAAAAAGTGGAGACTCTGGCTGTACTGCTCTGAATGTTCCATCAAGCGGCACTCCCCAATTCCAGCCCCAATTGGCTCTGTAAACATCGTCACTGCCTGCACTAAACTGGTTTTGAAAGTCCCAATCTCTAACCACTTCTTCGAAGGTGATTCCTGTATTTACTTCAACGACTGCACCTTTCCCATTTTCTGCTGATCTTGTTGTAATAATAATAGCACCATTCGCAGCTCTAGAACCATATAGTGCAGCAGCATTAGGTCCTTTCAACACATTAATACTTGCAATGTCATCAGGATTTAAATCTAAAATGCTGTTACCAAAATCAATAGATTGTAGTTGTGCTCTGCTTGGTGCAGCCTCACTGCTGTTGATGTCATTACTGATGGGTACACCATCAACAACAAACAAAGGTTGATTACTACCTAATGAAAGTGAACTTGACCCACGCAAGGTAATTCTTGAACTAGATGCGACTCCACTTGGATTTTGGAGAATAGATAGACCGGGTACTCTACCAGATAATTGACTGATAAGATCCCCATTTCTAGATTGATTGAATTCTTCGTTATCTAAACCTTGTATTGAATAAGCTAAAGCCTTTTTCTCCTTACTGACACCTAAAGCGGTAACTACAATTTCTTCCAATTCAGAAACATTTTGATCCAGAGTAATATTGATGTTTGCTGTACGACTTACAGATACTTCTTTTGTTGTAAACCCCACATAAGAAACCACCAAAGTAACGCGACCCGCATTAGGTACCGCCACTGAAAAGGTACCATCGACATCCGTCACTGTTCCTTGTCCTGTTTCTTTTACAACTACTGTTGCACCTACTAATGGATTGCCATATTTATCATTTACCTGCCCTTTGATGTTTTCATCAAAATTTTGATCTTCAAAGCTAACCATATAAATTACCTCAGAATTGACTTCTTGTAACTTACCAAGAGTTGGCAGTATGATTTCACTCACCGCAAGCTCTTTCCCACCAAATAATTTTTTGTCATAATCAACAAGTATCAGTTGATCCTTTATAGAAAAACTGAGTCCCGTTTGAGAAGAAATATACTTGAGCACTTCTAACAATGGCAATTTTTCTTCGACACTTGATATTTTAACTTCTTTGATTTGCCTACTGTCGTAAGTAAAGAAAAAATCAGTCTGATTTTGAATGTCTCTAAAAGCGTCTTTTAAAGGAATGTTTTGCCAAACATTGACGATTTGGACCTTTTCCAATTGCTGTGCATGGCCGCCATGAGCAAAAGCTACCGTGGCAAATAAAGCTTGTATCCAAGCCATGTACATAAAGAACTTTGACATAGCCAAAATTTTGTCTTGCAAATTCAGTTTCATAATTTAGCATGAGTTTGAATAAAAAAATAGGTTGACTAGTCTTTTACCGTACCACTTTAAATCCGGACCATCCGCCGCCAAACGTTGCGTCAAGATTTATTGAAGTAGGTAAAAGAAAAAAGAAGCCTGTTCCCGACCATGACCTTTGTGGTCGGTTTTTATTTCGGGCTTACTGTAATACTTCCATCCTTGTTTTTCTTAAATTGAATGTCGGTTACTTTAGTGATAATATCTAATGCCTCTGTGAGTGCATATTTCTTTACATCCAGAGGCGTTACAAGTGTACTCTCGAACTCCTCTTCTCTGATGATCTCAAATTCTGTATTGTATTTTTCGCTTAATACCTTGACAACTTCACTGATCGTTGCATCCTGAAAGTCTATAACATCTTCCTTCCATCCATACAGCAAATTGCCTTGAAAAGTAGTCTTGGTCATCGTACTGTCTAGCTTGTCATAAGTCAAATACTCACCGGGAATTAAAGTATCAGAAGTGTCTTTCGCCCTATCATTTACTTTAACTTTCCCTTCGACAAGTGTCACAGCTATTTCGGGTAAATCAGAGCGGGCCTTTATGTTGAAAGAAGTGCCTAATACTCTGGTCTCAATATTTTCAGTAATTGCGATAAAAGGTCGCATCATATCGTGTGCTACCTGAAAGAAAGCTTCACCTTTAAGCTCAATTAC
>JBCBCD010000945.1:0-3151 GCA_038530915.1 Bacteroidota bacterium | reverse complement strand
TTTCTTAATTGAAGTAATAAGTTTATTATTGCCATGAAAAAGATAAATAGCAAAAGCGGCTCAAGGTTTACTGCTAATCGAGAGTCGCTTTATATTTTTAGTTTACAATTTCGACAACTTCACGCTCGCACATCCCCGGCTGTAACTCATTTCCAAGCATATAAGCAATAAACATTTTGTCTGTTTCACTATAGGACGTACTACTACTATTGAACTGATGAAATATACTTTCTTCAAGCAGTTCAGTATCATTGATAAGTCCAAGTACTTGTGCCAATTCTTCCCTAATAACATGTTGAAAATGCTCTATTCCACTAAACTGTATTACATCAATGCAAACACTAGCCGCTACTATCTCATGTTGATCATTCCATGCAATAGTCGCAAAACCACTATTTCCTTCTGCAATTCCTGCTGCACGTGGTTCTACCAAAGAGACATACTCTTCTTTTGTACCTAAGAAGATTTGCAAATTAGCTGCCTGTTTATCCCTTATTTTTTCGATTAAAACAGAAGTACTTAAGGTATTAAGTTCCGAAAGCACAAGATCTATTTCATTCATTACTTCAAGTTCTGCCGTTCCATCAATAAAAACATTGATTTTTTGGTTCCACTTTCTAAGCCTTTCCGTAGACCGACCAAATTCCTGATCAAAGGCAAGATCCAGAAAAAGCATTTGTATGTCATTGGGAATAAAAGAAGGATCAAATGGACTACAGTCAACTGTAAGTTCTTCTTTTTGACAGGAAACTAGAAAGACTAAAAACAGTAAGCATTTACTCATTGAGAAACCTAATCGGCTAAGAGAACCGTTGGATTGAATCATTTAAAACTTCTTGAAGAATAATTACTAATATATGGTTTGAGTATTTAATGTAAACACCCAAACCCCTAAACTATTTACCAAATCTTCCTCCCATTTCCATGCTTGACTAAAAATGTTAGTCCAACAAATTCAGCCTATAAAAATGTGGGCAAAAAATTTTATCTAATAAAAAACAACATTATTAGGAATCACTCCCGTTTCATATACATTTAGCAACTCTTCTTCTTCGGAGTAAATCAAGAGATCTCCTTTTTGTTGGTAGTCTTTTGCATCTAAAACAAAAATATTACCTGAAACGGCTCTTAGATTAAACCCATATAAAGTTCGCCCATTTAAAGTAATAATTTCAGTGTTGGAAGCTACGGGTTCTGATACATCGAATGAATAGATTGCATTACCAAGGCCGTAATATAAAGTAGCTCCATCTTCTGGTGCTAGTAAACTTGGAAACAGTCCTTCACTTGTATTGAACACAATAGAATCCAATAGTACTTTCTGCACCGGATCAATATTATAAATACCACCTTTTTGATTGCCTGCACAATACACCCAAAGTTCATCATTGTTGTCTTTAACTATTGCCCCGGATCCATAGGCCACTTTAATACTATCCACCAGAGTTTGTTGCTGAATATCAATCATATAAATGTAATCGCTAAAACGATTGCATACATAGATTACATCATCAATCCTAACCATCTCTTCTGTCCAGCCGGTGATTGGAATAAAACCCGTTTTAGCAAATGTTTGTGGATTGATTATATGCACACCATCTGCTTTAAAATCACTGACGAAGGCAGTCTGTTGATCTGTTTGGAGCATATATCTAGGTGAAGATAAGCCCTGAATACTCCCAATTAATTGGAAGCTATCCAGCCCGACCACATCTATCCTACTAGAATTATTCACCATCAGATAAGCTCTGTCTTCTTGGATGTACATACTTTGTAAAACATCACCCAATGGTCTGTTATTGGCAGACTGAAAAATATTTGAAAAATATTGGCCACTGTTCAGGTTTAAATAATCAACAGAAGCATTCCCATAACCAAAACCCCCTTCATTCAAGATAAAAATCCCCTGGTTTTGTTGAAATAATGCCGGATTAGTATTCTCAGGAACATCAGGCTCATTATTGTTGTCACAATTCCACAATAAAATACTCAACACTAAAATCGACACAATATGACTAAAGTTGATCTTGTACATATTCACATTTATTGTTTAACAAACTTAATGGTTTGTCTTTGATTCTTAGAAGTTATTGTCAACCAATAAGCACCTGCAGGAAGTAAACGAACATCCAACTGCATTGGAAGTTGTTGAGTCATATCTTGTTTAATCAACCTACCTTGATTATCAAATACACCCACCCAAGATGTTTCAATTGGACCACTTTTTTCTATATTGATCCAATCTGTTGTTGGGTTTGGAAATACATTAACTGAAAAAGTTGGCGCTATTACATCCTCTACATCTGTAACGGTATTTCCCAAACTGAATTGATCAATTGCAAAAAACAAAGGCGTATTGATACCATTTACTCCTGAATCAGATGAATTCATTTCAAAAACTAATGTATCTACTACACCTAAACCACTCAAGTCGACAAAAGTCCAATCGTCTATGATGAAGTCTTCCTCATTGTTGTCACTTCTATAATCCGCTAAATAAAATAATACTGTATCTGTAGCAGCCCCTATATTGGTTTTATTATAAATCGATAAAGTAAAAAAATCGGGATCATCACCAGTTTCTCCACCGAAACCACCAGGTTTGGTGAACATATTCCCATCTCTGATTACATTATAAGCGTAGGTAGTATTGGTAATAAACATACCATCTAGGCTTTCACCCATTGCTGCAGCAGGAAAAGTAATTTCAGCTCTTTGCTGGCCAACCGCGTATTGAAGAGTTCCTTCTGCACCTGTTCCTGTTTTTGCAGCACCTAAATCTGTAAAGTTGGCATTCAGACTATCTCTTCTAGACGAAAGTGCCCAGCCACCTTGCCAAAACCCACCAAAATCAGGACTAAAGGCATTTTCAAAAAATGCAGTGCCGCTTGTAAAACTTGCTTCTGCGTCCCTACCATCAATAAACTCATCCAATCCGATAAAAGTCTCGTCAAAGGTCGCTACTCGTTCTTCAAATTCAAGCGCTCCTTCGATAATCAAATTATCCATTGCAAAAAAAGTAGGTGTATTTATTCCATTGACGCCCGTATCTGTTGAATACAAAACAAATTCTAACTGGTCAACAGCACCCAATGCCGTTAAGTCTACTAAGCTCCAATCATCTACAATATAATCCAAGCTGTCATTTGCA
>JBCBCD010000944.1:0-3153 GCA_038530915.1 Bacteroidota bacterium | reverse complement strand
AATTTCTAAGTTCTATGAAAGACTTCCAAATCCTGCAGTAATTGCTTTGGAAGAATATATGAACGGCGAACTTCACTACCGTTTTGCAAAAAGACATGACGACAATAGAGACTAATCAACTAGATTAGTGTTATAGTCTAAGTTCGAAAGCCCAAAAAAGCCTAGCTTTTTTGGGCTTTCGAACTTAGAAAAACAGGCTAATTGGCAAATTCTTTTTATATGGATGTTCATGCACTCAATGGAAAAAAAATAGTTGTCGGTATTTCGGGAAGTATTGCTGCATATAAAGCTGCTTTTCTAGTGCGCCTTTTAATTAAGGCCGGGGCAGAAGTTCAAGTGATAATGACAGAAGCGGCCACTACTTTTATTACACCTCTTACCCTCTCCACTTTATCAAAAAATCCGGTTTGGTCAGAAGTTAGCAGTGAAGGAAGTTGGAACAATCATGTTGAAATGGGATTATGGGCTGATGCGATGGTCATTGCACCTACGACAGCTACCACTTTATCTAAGTTGGCCAATGGGTTATGTGATAATATGCTGGCAGCGGTATATTTATCTGCGAGGTGTCCGGTATTTATTGCTCCCGCCATGGACGTAGATATGTGGTTGCATCCTTCAACACAGGCTAATATCAAAAAACTACAATCCTATGGAAATAAGCTTATTCCGGTGGGAGTAGGTGAATTGGCTAGTGGCTTGAGTGGAGCAGGAAGAATGGCTGAACCCGAAGAAATAATTGAATATCTATCCGCTTTCTTTAAAAGAGATCAAGCGTTAAGGGGACGAAAAGTATTAATCACAGCAGGACCAACTCATGAAGCAATTGACCCAGTAAGGTTTATTGGTAATAGATCTACGGGCCGTATGGGGATTGCTATAGCAGAACAGGCTGTCGCACAAGGCGCAGAGGTAGACTTAATTTTAGGCCCAACCCATTTGCGGCCTTCTGATTCAGGTGTAAACCTCCATTTGGTAGAAAGTGCTCAGCAAATGTTTGATGCTGCGGTTTCATTATACCATCGCATGGATGTGGCTATAATGGCGGCTGCAGTGGCTGATTATCGCCCTTTGGAAATAGCAAAAGAAAAGTTAAAGAAGCAGGAAGGAATGTTGAAATTAGAGTTGGAGCGTACTTTAGATATTGCTGGACATTTGGGCGAAATTAAAAAAGAAGGCCAGATTCTTGTTGGTTTTGCTTTGGAAACCAATGACGAAGTGGTGAATGCCAAATCAAAGTTAGAGCGGAAGAATTTTGACTTCATTGTTTTGAATTCATTGAAAACGCCGGGGGCAGGTTTTAAACACGACACCAATAAGGTTGAGTTTTTCTTTAAAGATGGAAGTAAGGAGGCTTTTGAGCTCAAAATGAAGACAGAGGTTGCTAAGGATATCTTAAGAGCGGTTACTAACTTGCTTTCTTCTAACAATTAGTAGTATTTTTAAGCGTTACTAATGAGGCTCTTTACAGTCTTAATTATAAAAGTATCAAATTTGTAACTATATGAAGTATTTACTACTGGCCTTGGTCAGTCTTTTCACTTTCCAGTTTTTGGGTGCTCAAGAATTGAATTGTAGTGTGAAAGTGAATGTGCAGAAACTTCAGACGGTTGATCCGGCAGTTTTTGAGACACTCGAGCAAACGATCATCGAGTTCATGAATAATCAGCAGTGGACAGAAGATTATTTTGAAGCCACAGAACGCATCAATTGCAATATTCTTTTAACCATACAGGAAGAAGTTAACCCAACGAATTTCAAGGCAGACTTGGCTATACAGGCTTCAAGACCGGTATATGGTTCCAACTACCAGACGACATTGATCAATCACCTGGATAAGGGAGTCACCTTTACTTACGAGCAGTTTCAGCCTTTACAGTTTTCCTTAAATGTATTTAATGATAATTTATCGGCAGTATTGTCTTTTTATGCACATATTATTCTGGGGGCAGATTACGATAGTTTTAAGTTGTATGGAGGCGAAGAATACTATCAAAAAGCAATGGATATAGTCAATAATATTCCACAGAGCTTTGCAGCTGCTAATCCGGGATGGAGATCACTAGATGGCAATCAAAATCGTTTTTGGATGATTGAGAATATTCTTTCACCAAGGGTACGATCCTATCGCGAAGCCATGTACCAGTATCACCGTTTAGCACTTGATGTAATGTCTGATGACATTAATGGTGGACGATCTTTGATGGCAACTACATTGGGTCAGATTCAAAAAGTGAATTCTGCCTATCCGAATTCTATGATTGTACAGATGTTTTTGAATGCAAAAGGAAATGAGATTGTAGAAATATTTAAGAAGGGGACTAGAGATGAGCAAAATAGAGTGATTGGTATCATGACAAAGATAGATGCCCCAAATGCAGCAAAGTATAGAGAAATCAGATAAAGTTGAATGAAAAACATTGCCATTTTTGCTTCAGGCAGGGGGTCAAATGCAGAACAAATACTCAAGTACATTCAGACCAAAGAGCTCTCAGAGCAAATTAATGTAGGCCTGATTGTATCAAATAAAAAGGAAGCTCCGGTTTTAGACTTGGCAAAGCGCCATGGAATAACTTCCCATATTTTGAAACGTAAAGCTTTTTACGAGCGCACCGAATTGCTTGATGTGTTGGAACAACACAAAATCGATTGGATTATTTTGGCCGGATTTTTGTGGTTAATACCTGGATATCTGGTCGAAAGATTTGATCACAAAATTGTCAACATTCATCCTGCTTTATTGCCTAAGTATGGTGGTAAAGGAATGTATGGGATGCATGTTCATAAAGCTGTTAAAGCAGCAGGAGAAACACAAAGTGGTATTAGCATCCATTATGTTAATGAACATTATGATGAAGGGAATATTATTTTCCAGACCACTTGTGAATTAGATGCTCAAGATACAGCAGAAATGATAGCAAGTAAGGTGTTAGCACTCGAACATCAACATTTTCCACAAGTTGTAGCCCGTTTGGTGCTTGGAGAATCATGATTCACTAACATATTGTTGTCTTTTCTTGTATATTTGAAAGAAATAATTTGTAAAACTTAAGTTTTATAAAATTGCTTTAAATTTTTGATACTGATATGCTTAATGCTTTGTTTGGCTTGTTTTAATAGCATCTACAAAAGAGACTACCCCAACAAAGCATT
>JBCBCD010000943.1:0-3166 GCA_038530915.1 Bacteroidota bacterium | reverse complement strand
GTGAGTTCCCATTTATTCCTTTTTCTATAAAATACTTTAAACCCCAATCTGGTTTCCAGCTCCCTTAACTGATGGCTCAGCGCTGATTGCGTCAAAAACAATTTATTAGCAGAATTAGCAATACTCCCTTCCTCTTCGATGGTCTTGATTAACCTAAAATATTTGATTTCCATAGGGTACAAATTTAAGGAATTACAGCCTGGTTCAATCTGAAAAAAATTCAGTTTAAAATCTAAAACGTTCAATTTCAGGATTTGAAAAAAGGGTTCTTAACCAACTAATTTTAACAAAAATTAAAATTTAGAACTCATGCAAAGACAAATTGAATTTTACGAGAAGAAATTGACTTACGAAATGGACCCTTCAGACTTATATGCTGCATTTGAAAAGGGGACAGAGCATATCGCTATAGATGCAAGGCAAGCTTTCGGCTATGAAAAAGAGCATATTCCAACGGCCATTAATCTTCCACATAGAGACATGACCTTCGAAACCACTAAACATCTGGACAAATCAAAAATCTATGTTTGCTATTGCGATGGAATCGGTTGTAATGCTTCTACTAAAGCTGCCCTGAAAATGGCAAAATTAGGTTTTAAGGTTAAAGAGTTAATGGGTGGAATTGAATGGTGGAAATTTGATGGCTATGCAACAGAAGGGACTCATGCAAGTGTAGGATCTATGTTTCAATGTGCTTGCTAAAAGGACCACTTTCCTTTGTAAATAAAGTTATAGACCTGGATAAAGCTCAAATCGTTTTAAAAATATGGAAATAAGATCTGCAAATAGGGGAGACTTACATGCGATCGTTGCCCTATGTAAATTGCATGGTGAATATGAAAAAGCAGCCTATGATACAAGCAATAAAGCTGATTTGTTAAGCAAGCATTTTTTTGAAGATAAGTCATTACAATGTTATGTAGTAGAGCATGATTCTGAAATTGTGGGTTATGCCACCTTTATGAAGCAGTTTTCGACCTGGGATGCAACCTTTTACATCTATCTTGATTGCCTATTCCTTAAAGCAGAAGTACGTGGTATGGGAATAGGCACCAGTTTAATGGATAAGATCAAAGCATACGCAAAAAAAGAGAACTGTAACATCATCCAATGGCAAACGCCTGACTTTAACAAAAAGGCAATCGCATTTTATCAAAAGATAGGTGGAATTTCCAAAACAAAGGAAAGGTTTTTTATGCAGGTGAGTAATTCACGGAATTGGCTTAGATAATTGAGTTTGATTTTTGCTCTTAACTAGCAACTCTAGTGTAGAGGGCGTCTCATAACTCGTACCTCTTCTTGAGACGCCCAAGAAAGTTTTGTTTAAGTCCATTTTTCCTTGAAAAGCAGAGCTTTTCAAGGAAAATGGACTTAAAAACATATTATTTGCTTACGAAAAAGCACGAAGGGCTTTTGAGTCAGTCTCCTATACTGCTATATTGAAGCTTTCATTCACAAAAGCAGATCAGCAGGCCTCTTGGAAAGATAGTGCTGCTGTATGTGGCAATGAGTTGGATGAATAAACTTGAGATTGCTTTGAAATATGTTGATATTGAAGGGGATACTGAATGTGAAGGTCACTTCAGAAGTGAAAAAATACAACTTACTAAACGAAATAAAAGTGCAGTTAGTAAGATGTTGTGCAACATTTGAAAAAACACTTGAAAATGAAATACAAACCAGAAAATTACAATTCACTTTCACCTTACTTGATTGTTGACAATGCTCAAAGATTAGTTGATTTAATTAAAACAGTTTTTCGTGCAAAAGAATTGAGAAGATTTGACCACGAAAATAAAACGATTGCTCATATCGAATTAAAATTGGACGATAGTATTTTAATGATTAGTGATAGTACAGAAAATTATCCAGCCAATACAACAATGCTACATATTTACGTTCCAGATGTTGATGAAACATTTGATTTAGCAATTAGGAATGGTTGCGAGATTATTGAAAAACCTAAAAATAAAAAGGGCGACCCTGATACAAGAGGTTCCTTTTATGATTTTGCAGGAAATTATTGGGCAGTTAGTACTCAATTAAATGGATAGAATTATGAGTAACAAAAATAAGGATGTCGACAAATATCTAAATAGACTTGAAAAGTGGCAGGATGAATTAAAAAATCTACGGAAAATTATTGTGGATTGTGGATTAGATGAAGATTTTAAATGGATGCATCCAAGTTATTCAGACAACGGAAAAAATATCGTGCTGATTCACGAATTTAAAGACTACTGCGCAATACTTTTTCAAAAAGGAGCGCTTTTAAAAGACCCAAAAAATATTTTAGTACAGCAAACTGAAAATACTCAATCTGCTTGTCAAATTAGGTTTACGAATACGGAACAAATTGCAGAACTTGAGAAGACAATTAAGGAATATATTAACGAAGCCATTGAAATAGAAAAATCGGGAAAGAAAGTTGAGAAGAAAAAAACCTCTGACTATGAAACACCAGAAGAATTAGAACAGACGTTTGCTAAAAATCCCGATTTTGAAAAGGCATTTAAAAACCTAACAGCAGGTAGACAAAAAGGGTATTTGTTGCATTTTTCAAAGCCAAAACAATCAAAAACCAGAATATCACGGATTGAAAACAATATGGAGCGGATAATGGACGGATATGGACTGAACGACTGCGTTTGCGGACTTTCGAACCGAATGCCGAATTGTGACGGTTCGCATAAACAATTAGAAACAACTGAATAAAAAACGTTGCACAACAATGGCTATAAGTAATTGCTTGTTCTCGCCTACTTCTGAAAATCTTAGCGGATTTTCAGATTGGTGTGTACTTACAAAGTTTCGTGCTAACCCACGCAACTACTCATAGCCGAAACCGTTGTGGGTAATAAATCTGAAAACCTTAATAATGATTCATAACTCATACTCTAGAATTAAATGAAAAATGAGAGTCTAAAAGATATCAAGACTTTGATCGCTAACAATATGCTTAATGAGGCCTTAATCAAAATAAAGGCTGAGCCTTTTCAAAAGGACCACAATTTAATTTCTCAGTTAGAAAAGGAATTAGAAAGGTTATTTAACAGAAAATCACTTGGGATAATTTCTGATGAAAATTTCATCCTAAATGAAAACAAGATTAGGAAATGTCTACTGAACCTTGTTGATGGAGAGATTGATGAACTTTGTTTCACAA
>JBCBCD010000942.1:0-3168 GCA_038530915.1 Bacteroidota bacterium | reverse complement strand
CACAAAAGAATATTTAATATTGCTCTCTTACTTAGCAATTGGCATTATTTGTTTTACCGTTCAAAAAATGGGCTTGAGGGAGAGCGTAAAGAGCATTTAGCGAGCGACAAAGGAGCGGCTCTAAATGCGAGTGTAAAGCAAAGTCTATTTTTAGGTAAAAAAAATACAGCCTTGACTTTTTTGGTTTCGTTTTTGCGTCAAGGCAAAAAGGAAAGATTAAAATAAAATATTGATAATTAGATTTTTATATAGAAAAGTTTAGTTTGTAATTAAAAAAATCTGAATTTTTGGATTAATCGAAAATTCGGGATAACTCATGTTTTATTTATGTGTTTCATGAAAAGGCCTTTATTTTTTTGTGAAACGGATACACACAACATGCTATTGGCTTGTGAATCTGTAGAGTGAGAAATTTTCATAAAAGTCAATCTGATAGCTTTATAAATTAAGCATCACAACAAAGGCATGAATTTTAAAACCGTAGCCAAACAGAAAAATTAGCTAAATGAAAATAGCGTCCACTCAAATTAATTATTCAGCTTGGAAAAGAAAGAATATCGATAGCTATATGCTCAGACATAAACAATAGCCACCACCCTTTTCAAGCGAACAAGAATGGATGCTCAATTTATTTGCCTTGTATATTCTATTCTGAAAATGATTTGACTCAGGGGTATGAACATTTAGAGCGATATGCTAAGCATTATTCACTGAATATTCTAATGTCAAATTACTCTGGAGAACTTTGGAATACGAAAGCTGGTGGAAAAAGTGCTTTCTGGGATTCAAATGGAGATTTAATAGGCAATTTAGAAAGCAATGATACTGGGCTATTAATTGCAGAAAAATGCAAAGAGAAATGGAATATAAGCAAACGGATTTTAACCAATTCATGAAAGACTTTAAAACCAGGTGCTGTATTTCATATTGATCGTCGAGAATAAGAGTCATCTTGAATAGAAAATCTATAAATTAGGAGGATCAAAACCATACTATGAAGCAGCTGATTTTTATCTTTTTGTTAGTTGGATATTGCCAGCTAAGTGCTCAGAACATCCAAAAGGGAGCCGTTCTAGAAGACCTAAATTTCTTGATGGATGAAATAGTAAAATACAATCCGGCTTTACCCATTTATCATCCGGAATTTAAAAAGCTATCAACTCCGGTTATTGAAAGTATAAGCAGTGATTCTATTTCAATATTTGATTACTTTACAAAGGTCAGTAAAATTTGTGCACTGGCAAATGAAGGTCATTTTGGATTAGGAGATTGGCAGGATATCGTTCATAAAGGCATTCCAGGTAATGAATTAGCCTACCTACCTCTTGAAATAAAATTACTTTCAGGAAAGCTATACGTTTCGGAAGATTATTCCAATGAAAGACTGCTAAAGAAAGGTGATTTAATAGAATCTATTAATGGGATCAAAACAGAAACCATTGTAAAAAAACTCTTGGAACTCACACCTTCAGATGGCAATATAGAGACTTATGCTTATCGTAAAATTGGAGATGGCTTTAATTGGCTTTATCTGTTTCATATTGAGCAAGCTGATACTTTTGAAATTGTATATTTCGACCAAAACGCTTTAAAAAAGACAGTGAAGATAAAGGCTTTGGTAAGATCAGACCAAGTTGCTAATTATCGAAAATATTACAGCGACAACAATCAACAAAATTCGACAGCAATTGATGGCTTTTATGACTTATTGTATGATAAGGATTATGCGATACTAACACTACCGTCATTTGACTTCAGAAGAGTCAATAAATATGAGGTAAAATCTAAAAAGCTTTACAAAGCTATCTTTACAGAATTGAAAGAAAAGCAGGTAAATCATTTGATTATTGATTTAAGAGATAATACAGGTGGACGAAATGAATTTGCTGATAACATCATTCCTTTTATCCTAAAATCTTCAAACGGTGATTCATTCATAAAAAAGACCATCTCTTGGGAAGGAAAAGAAAAAGTCTATGCTATGCCAAAAGCTTCAAAGCTAGCATTTACCGGAACGATTTATGTGCTGGTAAATGGTAAAACATTTTCTGCAGGTAGTTCATTGGCTCGTTTTTTAAAAGAATATGGCGATGCAATAGTGATAGGCACTGAGACAGGAACAAGATATGACGGCTTTGCTGCTGGTTCTTCTCAGGACGTCATCTTACCCAATTCTCAGATAAAAATTGGTATTCCGAGATACCACATTCTCTTTCCACCATCAAAAAAACAAACTAAAATCAATAGAGGACTTATTCCTGATTATGAAATAACCTACACTTTTAAAGAATATGTAGATGGCTCAGATTTACACCTTAAGAAGGCAATTTCTCTTATTGATGATAAATAGAAGATTGCTATTAATCATAGAATCATTGTTTTTTTGATAAACACTTTGTAATGCGGAAAGTCATAATTCTAGGCAGTGCCAGAAAGGATGGTGAAACCAGAAAGGTGGTTTCTGAATTGATGAAAAATTCAGATTGGAACTTGGTGAACTTAATTGATTTTGATATTGCCCATTTTGATTATGAGCATTTGAATAGGAATGATGATTTTCTGCCTTTGATAAAAGACATTATTGAAAAGTATGAGGTTTTGATCTTTGCAACACCAGTTTATTGGTATGCAATGAGTGGCATTATGAAGGTTTTCTTTGACAGATTGACCGACTTATTGCGTATTGAAAAAGAAACGGGCAGAAAACTACGGAATAAATATATGGCGGTAATTAGTTCTTCTAATGGAGATAATTTAGAAGAGTATTTTTGGCTTCCATTCAAAAAATCTGCTGCTTACCTTGGGATGAATTACATAGCTGATCTGCACACGTATCAATTTAAATTTGAACCAGATAAAATTGCTGCATTTAAAAGAACAATAGAAGAACAAACGACACCAAATCCATGATACAGAAATGAGGCTCAAAAGATCCACAATCAATTAAATGGAAAGAACGAATTTTTAGACAATAAACGGGGGAGTAAAATCAAAGAATATAAAACATTAAGTACTTGGGCATAATCATTGTCAATTCATACAGCAAGGAATTAATCTTTTTACACAACCATTAAATACAATAAGAACTGAGTTTTCTTGCTCTTGTTAATAAATGTAGATTAGCATTAGAAAACTTTTGAAAAATGAAAAAACTATCATTCTCACTAC
>JBCBCD010000941.1:0-3170 GCA_038530915.1 Bacteroidota bacterium | reverse complement strand
ACCTCACGCCGTGAGGTGATGAGTCTACTCCAGCATTATAAGATTCAACTCCCCAACTCTTGCAAATACTTCTCATACTTTTTCAAGTTTCTTATCTGTGGATACAACACTTTAAATGGGACATATTCTACTCCTCTTTTATGATTGGCATGACTGATTTTTCTTACGGTAGACCAATGCCTTAAAATACTGTTTAAGGCACCAAAGTAAGAAATTTGCTGTGGATCATAAATGTGTGTCGGTTCTGAGCAAACTCCATTTAGCTCTATAATTTTAAAATCTTTTGCTTGTTTTAAACTTTCAAGACTTGCGCATCTGATATCATATCTTCCATAGTAAAAGCCTGGAATCTGCTTGCTGATTTCATCGATTGTATCAATCAATTCCTGACTGATCAAGTGATTGCCATTGATAAAACGTGCACCTTTACAATGATTCCCAACTATTCCCAATTGGATGTATTCTCCTTGTTGTGGAATAGTTTGTAATAGGTGGCTGTAGTTGTCATTTATTCTTTCCCATTGTAGCAAGGCTCTATCAGATTGCAGGACTAATGCTTCAACCGTTGAACGCCCGTCACCAATTACATGAAGCAATTCTTTTAAAGTTATGGATGATATATTGCCTTTAGGCTCATCAGGAGAGCGATGGTAAAGAATCCCAACTTCTACTGGATAAGGAATAAATTCTTGGATTAAAAAATTGATGGGATACTTAGAGAGATAAGCTTTAAGCTGTTTAGCATTTTTGACCTTTTTTACCAACATGCCTCTAAAACCAACTTCTGGTTTAGCGATTAGTGGAAACGTAATATTGGCAGCTTCAATTTTCTGAAGGACTTTATCGAAGGAATCATTTTTATTTACCAAGATTGTTGTAGGACGGTGGACTTCAGGTAAAATAGCAAGGGTGTCAAACTTTGATTCTACACCAATACCACCGGCTTTAATACCAGGATTTGCAGCAGTAAAGAAACAAACATGTCTTGATCTTAAAGCGAGTAAAGGGCCATAAACATACATAGGCCAATAAAAAGCCTTAGCAGACCAATATTCCCAATTCAAAAGTTTTATCCAAAATGAACGTTCCAAAAGCTTCATACTGTTAGAATCTAATAGGATATTAATGTGAGGTGCGACAAAAACTAAGTTTAATGATATCAATTTTAGCTTTATTACTCACCTTTTACACAGTACTAAGGTACGAACTTTTAGAAAATTGAAAGTATACTACTACAATGAATACCAGAAAACTTAAAGGGTACTTAAGTTGACCAACTGAGGTGAATCCAAGGAAAGCTCTTCTTGAAGATCCTGTTGTAACTCATGATGTTTCATCTTTGTTATTCCGTCTTTTTGAATAACATGTGTAACACTCACAGTGCCAATATAAGGTCGTTTCATGATGACGTTTGTAGCTGGATTGCCTTCTCCCGCATGATAATGAAAACGCTGAATATCTTCTAATTGTGGATTGGGAGTGTTTTTTTGCCAGGAAGCAAACCATTTTTCTCTCAACTTTTTCATTGAGTCATCATAAAGAGGGGCGGATGACCAAATGTGTTTTTGATCAAATGCCAATTTTTTAATGTGCTGATGTTTACCATCCCACTTAAAGTCATACAGTGATTCGTTTTCAATGACAATCATAGTGAATGGTTCTATTCGCTTAAACAAATAAGAACGGGAGAATTCGTGAATTGAATCAAAAAAGTAATAGTCTAAAGCCATCAAACCTCTACTTCTGCGATATCCAAAAGGGTAGCCTTTTTCGATTCTGTGGTTAATAAATGCACCATTTAGGATGCAGACTATTCTGTTTTCATTGGAAGCTGCAATCCAGGTCCCCCCTGCTTTAGGTTCACGAGGGAAAATGACGGTTTGGCCATTCAGAGATTTTGTAAACAAGCTAGGAGCAGTACGATCCACTTGCTCGTCTCTGTTAGAAGTTAAAATATAGGTATTATCGGTTTGAGGAACAAAAGTTACTGTACACATAAAATTGGTTTATTCATCTCCTTTAAGATGAACAAGTACATCTTCTTTGAGTTTTCTATCTATGGCTGGTACTTGGACATCATTGGCAGGGTAGCCGACAGGAATGAGTAAATAGGCTCTTTCATTTTCGGGGCGGCCCAATATTTTTTGTAAGAAATTCATGGGACTTGGTGTATGTGTCAATGCAACCAAACCCGCATTGTGGATTGCAGTGAGTAGGAAGCCTGCTGCGATACCCACTGATTCGTTTACGTAATAATTTTTCTTTTTCTCTCCGTCCTCAAAATCATATGCTTTTTTAAACATAATGATCAGGTAAGGTGCTATTTCAATAAAAGGCTTATGCCAATCTGTCCCAAAAGCTTGCAAGTCTTCTAACCACTCATCGGACATTCTTCCATTGTAGTTTTCAAACTCTTCTTTCTCAGCCGCTTTTCTAATTTCCGTCTTTATCTTTGGATCTGATACTACGCAAAAAGTCCATGGCTGCTTGTGTGCTCCTGATGGAGCAGAAGAAGCAGTCATAATAATGTTTTCAATGACCTCAAAAGGAATGGGTTTATCCGAGTATTCTCTAATCGAACGTCGTTTATCCATATAATGATAAAACTCTCGACTCCTTTGCAACATTTCTGCTTTCGGATAACGAACTCCACGATAGGGGACAAAGCCTTGTTTTTCGTCAGACATCACAATTTGGTTTATTTAGGGCTCAAATATATTTATTCTCTTCGGAGGTACCAATTTTACATTGGTACATTGACACTACAAATACATGGTAGTACCAATTTCATATTGGTACTTCATCATGGGGTAGAAACAGAAACCGGCAATATTTTTCCATTAAAAAAATGATGACCGCTTGTTGCAAAGTTTGCCATAAAGCCAGCCATTTCTTTGGCTGTTACTGGTGGTACATATCCGGGGAATGCTTCTTCCAACATTTCAGTTTTAACAGCACCCAACGCTAAAGCATTAACTGCAATCCCCCAATCCTTAAATTCTTCTGCCAGGCATTCTGTTAAATTCCCTAATGCCGCTTTACTGGCACTATACGCAGAGAGTCCCGGAAACTTGCTGCTGCCCTGGAACCCACCCATAGAGCTGATGTTTAAAATATGCGCTTTAGCACTTTCTTTTAAAAAAGGCACACAGGTTTGAATCAAACTTACC
>JBCBCD010000940.1:0-3180 GCA_038530915.1 Bacteroidota bacterium | reverse complement strand
TTGTAGAAGAGAGCATCTTATCACTAATGTAAGGCAAGGCTTCTTTTATTAACTTAAACCTATTATTGCCTTCATTAATTTTCCATATTACTGCAGGCTTCCAACGTTTTCCTATAAAACTAAGAGTAGTCATAAAAGGGCAATCATACTCCAAAAATTTTTCATTGTAAAAGTTAGAGGATGTCTTTTTTCTCATACTTACCAAATTGTTAGTAAATAACCACTTGGTTATTAAGTTACGAATATACAGCTTTGTAACATTACACACGCATAAATATAAATTCAATATGAAAATCAGTTTCGTAGGTGCTGGAAATGTTGCCTCAAGTCTCGGTAAGTTGTTGACCAAAGCAGGACATCATGTAAAATATAGTACGCCTCACCCGAAGGAAGAACAAATCTCCATAGCTGATGCTTGCAGTTTTGGTGAAGTTGTTTGTTTTGCTATTCCGTATTCTGCTATGGATAAGGTGCTAAAAGAGAATGAAAAATTACTTACAGATAAAATTGTAGTTGATATAACCAATTCAATTAATCTCGAAGATTGGTCTCCTTTATTTTTAGGTGAAGATAGTGGAGGTGAACAAACGGCTCGCTTATTGCCAAAAAGTAAAGTAGTAAAAGCTTTCAATACGATTTTTGCTGATGTAATGAAAACGGATAAACAGCTTTTTGAAGGCCAAAAAGTAACTGCTTTCATTGCATCAGATAGTGAAAATGCCTCAGCCACAGTAAAGAAATTAGCAGATGAAATTGGTTTTAGTGGTTTGATCGTAGGAGGTATCAAAAATGCTCGCCATTTAGAAGCCATTGCTCATTTGAATATTGCCATTGCTTTAGGTGGCGGCGGTACTGATGCAGGATTTACTTATTTTCAAAGAAAGGGATAAATGAAATATTACTTAATACTCATTTTCTCTTTTAACTTAAATCATTTATCTATGATACAACAACCAACAATGCAGGTTTGGACGGATGCTTGGCATGAAGGAAATGCGGAGCGTTTCAAAAATATTTATACCGAAAATGCATTAATTTTTCCACCGAATAAACCAACCATACAAGGCAACGAAAACATTCTTGAATTCATGAGTGGTGGTTTGGGAAAAGTTGATGTATTTTTTGAGCCTGATAGTTTAATTGTCAACGAGAATTTGGCTTTTGAATATGGTGTTTTCAAAGATATTGAACTATCTGGCAATAAAATTTTAGGGAAAGGTAGGTATGCTGTAACATGGATTTTAGAGAACTCTAGCTGGAAAGTTCAATGCCATACTTGGTCAATGCCTGAAGAAGAAAAATAGTATTGGATTGAAGATCTCTTGTTTATCAATAGAAATTCAAAAAATTCAAGGCTGTATTTATTTTGTCTAAAATTCGGGATAACTCCTATTTACTATTCACTTTGAAACCTATTTTAGAACTTATCTAAGCATAAGATAACTAGTTAACAGAGTTAACTTAGATAATTGATCTTGATTTTTGCTCATAACTAATGTCCCCTGTGTAGGGTGTAGGATGTAGTGGCCCACTACACCCTACACCAAAACGGTTATATTGAAACAACCATTACAAAGGCCATTATTCTCGATTTTAATTTTGGTAATCACTTACTTAAATCAATTATAATTGAAGTTAACTCATTAAGCCTTTGTTCAATCCTATCCATGATTATATTTTGATTTTCCTGATTAGAAGTTATAGAAGATGGTTTTACTGACTTACCTTTTGAAGAAATAAGTACTTCATTTTCTGCAATTTCATTTTCTCCTTTCAAAATAGAAAATGGTATTTCAGCGTATTCATTAGGTTTGGTCTCAATAAATGGCCGCAATAATGCAAATATTGGATTTAGCATTTTTATAAATAAAGGAAGCTCACCGTTTCTCCTAATATCCGTATCAACCATTCCAGGGTTTAGGATATTAACTTTTACTCGATTTTTTAATTGTCTCTGTAAGAAAAGTCCATATACGTCATTAGCTATTTGACCGACCATATGTGCTTTGCCAGAACTCATAGCTCCTTTTATAGGAAAGTCATTCATAAAATTTTTTTGACCAAAAGGAGCTCCTGCTAATGCTATATGCATAATTCTTGAAGGATGAAAACCGTGTTTGTGTAATAATAAATGGTTTATCAAAACACGAGAATAAATATTTATCGCAACAGATTTCTCCAAACCTTCATTGGTTTCTACTCTTTTATCCAGTAATACATCGGCACTGTGTACAATGAAATCAATTGTCGCATGATTTTTTGCTATTGTATTTGCCAACTGCACAACGTTCTTCATTTCTGAAATATCTGTTGGATAAAAATGCCAATTTGGATATTGCTCTAATAGCCTTTTTCCTTTCTTTTTACTTCGACCTACAATAATTACAGAATTGTCGTTTCCTGCCTTTATGGCAATCTCTTTTCCAATGCCGTCAGTACCACCGATGATTAATAGCATCTTATTTTTCATAAAAAATTATTTTATAACACTGTTATTTTATAAGTAAAAAAAATTTACTTTTTTATCCCCTTTACAAAATTTTCCATAATATCTCTTAATAATGTAATTGCTTGTTCTTCTTCGGTTCTATCGGCGTCTGTGATAGCAATAAATCCATGTGCTAAAGCCCACCAATTAAAAAACAGCACTTTATTAGCTGGATAACCTGCTACTTCTGATAGTAATTCACTCACTGCTTTGCCAGCAATTCTCAATACTTCGCCACTAGGAAAAGGGCAAGGAGAACCATTCATCTGAAACATAAGATCATAGTATGCCTTATGCTGTTTGGAAAACTGAAAGTGTTTTACAGTCAGCTCAATCAGCTTCTTTTCATTGGAATCTTGTGTATCGATACTTTTTGAATATTCATCTTTCAGCAGCACAAAACCTCGCCTTTGAATTGCTTGTAGTAGCCCTTCTTTATTACCAAATTCTGAATAAATCTTTATTGTTGAGTAATTTATCGCCTTAGAAATATCTCTTACAGAGGTTTTCTCCCAACCCTTTTTTTTAGCAATTGTCAAGGCTGCTTCAATGATTTCATTCTTACCAATTAGTTTATTCACAACACAAATATAACAATGTTATTTAAATAATTCAGATTATTTAAATTAACTCAAATTGCTAGAACTTAACTAGTTTTGATAGATTAAAAGGAAAATCAGACCATTTCTTCA
>JBCBCD010000939.1:0-3183 GCA_038530915.1 Bacteroidota bacterium | reverse complement strand
AGAATATGAAGTAAGCTTAATAGATTTTATTGTAGTATATTTAATGTTGTTGCCAACATCTTTACCGATGGATTTTCGTCGCCCTTATGAAATTTTTGCCAAACAAGCGGTCTTATCAGAGAAACTAAGTGCTTTTCGTTCTAATAATTCATTCAAAAAGAATAGTTATTCTTTTGGTGAAACGAAAGCATATATCGACCAAATAAGTGCTGGCTTGTTAGAATTAGGTGCTAAGAAGCATACTGCAATTGGAATTTGTAGTCATGTCAATTCTGCTGAGTGGGTTTTTATAGATGCAGCCATTCAACAAATAGGCGCCATTGTAATTCCACTTTCTCAATATCTTAGTTCAGATCAATTGCAAGCAATCATTTCTGATGCAGAAATGGCTTATTGTTTTATATCCAATAGAGAGTTATTTGAAAAGTTTGAAGCTGTACAAAAAAGCTGTCCCAAATTTAATGCACTGTTTTGTATAGATGAGTTACCAGATTTACCTTGCTTGGCTCAATTGATGATCTTACCTCAGGATAGACATCTTGAACAGTTACAATCCATAAAGGCTTCCATTCATGAGGAGGATACCAATAGCTTGTATTATTTTTTTGAAGAGAAAAACAAGCTCCAAAAAACGAAACTAAATCACAAGTCGTTCAAGCATCAGATTCTAGCATTAAAGAATATTTTAGCCATTAATTCTACAAAAAAAGCATTTTCCTATCGATCACTAGATCTATTTACTGAGCGCTTATTGGTTTATACTTATTCTGCATCAGGGGCTGAAACCATTTATGCCAATATTCACCTTCCTTTAATTGATCAAATAAAACTGATCAAGCCTCATTACTTTGGTGCTTCTTCACTCTTTCTAAAAGATATTTACAAGCAGGCCATCTTTAAACTAGATTCAAACTCTAACATTCTTCGTGTACTAAATAAATGGGGTTTACGATTAACTAAAAAATTTCCATCAACTTTTAATATCTCTTTTATTTTCTGGCTGCAATTACAGTTTGCCAACTTATTCGTTTTTAAAAAACTCAAGAATATTACAGGAGGTAGAACTCAGGCTATCATAAGTAATTACCCCAACCCTCCACTAATACTCACTAAATTCTTCTACACCCTTAATATTCCAATATATACCAGTTTTTTTACCCAAAGACAGCCTATCTGTATCTCTATGAATCAACCCACCCAAGGGCAGGCCCACTTATTGTCAGATGGTTATTTAATGCCTTATGTAACGTCTAGACAACAAGTAGAAACAATACACCCCCTAAAACTTACTATCAATTTTTCTACCAAATCGTCTGATTCATCGAAAGTTGAAACGAATATGGTCGGATTTTTTTTAGCTGACAATTTTTTAAAGCTAACTGGAAATCAAAAACTATTTTACTCGGCAGGAACAATCATTTATCCCAATGAAATTGAAATTCTATCTCAGCAATCACTCTTCATTAGGCAGAGTATTCTGACAATTGATCAACAAAAGAAGCTGACCCTTTTGATTGCGCCAGATGAAGAAACATTAAAATGGTGGGCAAAAAATAAAGGAATCATTTGGACCAATCTTGCCTACATGCTTAAGAAACAAGAAGTATTAGCACTTTTCAGGGAAGAGATCAGTATCATTAATGAACATATAACAGATGAAATCACTATTGAAAAATACCTACTTTGTAATATAAATTGGCCAGAAAAGAATTATGAGCCACTTTTTACACAATTGAGTTTTAGATCAGAGATATTATCACTATATAATTCACAAACATCAAAAGCATTTCAAACCCATGAGACTGACTAAACTATCTTCATCATTAATTGCTATATTATTTGTACTCTTTATATCCTTAAATCTTGCTCGTGCTCAAGAAGGTATAGAGGCGGTTGTTAGTAGTTCTTTCTTCGAGGCAATGGGGGAACTTCCTTTAGGAGAAGTTGATGTAGTCATCTATTCTGATTTCAAAAAGCTTATCCGTACAAAAATGCAAGAAAAATACATACCTGCCAAAGTGTATGTAGTTGTTAAGGAAGATACAATTTATAGATTTGATTCTGAGATCAAAACAAGAGGTAACTCCAGAAAGGAAATATGCTTTTTCCCACCGGTAAAACTGAAGGTAAAAAAGGCTGCTTTAGAAAAAAATCAACTCAACCGAGAGTTTAATAAATACAAACTGGTTACTCAATGCAAGTCTGGTTCGGTGTATCAGGACTATGTGAATAAAGAGTACATGGCTTATCAATTATTACAAGATGTCTATCCAGTGGGTTTGAAGGTCGTACCAGTTAATATCAAGTATATTCAATCAGGTGACAATCCTAAAAAAGCAAAAAAACAGAGGGTCGATGAATTGTCAGGATTTATTATAGAGAGCGAAGAGCATTTGGCCAATAGAGTAAATGCGATTAATATAAGACGCACTAAATCTGCTTTTCATCACTTAGATAGATTTCACACCATTAACCTATCTCTTTTCCAATATATGATTGGAAATACCGATTGGGCAGTACCTAACTTACATAACTTAAAATTGATAAAGATAGCAGATGTTGATAAAATGATAGCTGTCCCATACGATTTTGATTACTCAGGACTTGTTAATACGATTTATGCAGTTCCGCATGGTACCTTGTCAATTAAATCTGTAAAACAACGGTTATATCGAGGTCCCGGATGTGAAGAAGAGGAAGTCAACGAAGTGATAGAATTATATCGCACGAAGAAAGATGATCTCATCAAAACAATAGAAACATGCCCCGTTACTGATCAAAAAGGAAAGGAAAGCATGATCAAGTATATTGAAGGCTTTTTCAAAGAATTGGACAATGGCAAACAATTACTGAGGACGATGAAGTTTACTCAGAGTTAAAATCAAGTTGTTTTAATTAGCTGTACTCTTTCAATACAAGCATTTAAACAAACATGAGTTATCCCGAATTTATTACAAAATTCGGGATAACTCATGTTTTCTGAATTCTAAAAGATAGAAATCAGGTCACTAAAAAAACGTTGGTCTTTACCCAAAAGGGCTCAACCACACGCCATTTAAATGGTATTCTTAACCAGGTAAGAATTGAAAGTTTCTTTGGTAAACATAAACTACCAAGATCACAAAAAGGAAAAATGCTGGAGGTAAAGGATATGTAATTCTATTTTCGGTTATTGCATTTTTC
>JBCBCD010000938.1:0-3192 GCA_038530915.1 Bacteroidota bacterium | reverse complement strand
TTTCCTTTTTGAATCCTAAAATGAATGCCAAATACCTGGATATAGGATGTGGTACCGGTAATTACACGATTGCCTTACAGAAGAAGGGCTTCAACTTCATAGGAATGGATCCTTCTCAAAAGATGATAACACGAGCTAAAGAATTATATCCAGATGGAGAATGGGTTTTAGGGAAGGCTGAGAAAACTCAATTAGCTGATAATACAATAGATGGAATTTTAGCAAGTCTGACCGTACATCATTGGAGCGATCTTGTTATTGCATTTGGGGAATTCAACAGGGTATTGAAAAATTCAGGAAAAATAGTCGTTTTTACTTCTACTTCAGAACAAATGAAAGGCTACTGGCTAAATCATTACTTCCCAAAAATGTTACTTGACTCCATTGTTCAAATGCCTAATTTTGAAGTCATCCAATAAGCTATTCTTCAAGCAGGATTCCAAAATATCATTACTCAAAAGTATTTTGTCCAACCAGATTTACAGGATCATTTCCTATACTGTGGCAAAAATCGTCCGTCTCTTTATTTCAAGCCAGAAATCAGAAATGGAATTTCTTCTTTTTCAGACTTAGCCAATGCGGATGAAGTGGAAACTGGCTTAAAAGTTTTAAAAAATGATATTGAACAAGGCAAGATCAATAAAATCATTAAAGAATATGATAATGACATGGGCGACTACTTATTTGTAGTTGCCACCAAAACCTAAAAGATGAAACGTAGACATTTTGTTAAATACAGTTCAGTAGCCTTAAGTGGCATTTATCTTGCACCTACTTGTAGCATAATACAAAGAACCAAATTAAGTGATCCCTTTATTTCTCAAAGACCTCCTGAGAATGAAAGAACATTTACCAGCCTAACAGTAGAAAAGATCATCAAGGAAGTTAAGGCATCCATTTATGATCAAGAGTTGGCCTGGATGTTTGAAAATTGTTATCCCAATACATTGGACACTACTGTGGACTATGAAATGATTGATGGTAAACCCGATACTTTTATCATTACCGGAGATATTGATGCAATGTGGTTAAGAGATTCCACCGCGCAAGTTTGGCCATATATGCCCTTAATCAATTCAGATGAAAAGTTAAAGTCAATGGTTAAAGGATTGGTCAACAGACAAGTGAAGTGTGTCTTAAAAGATCCTTATGCTAATTCTTTTTACAAAGATCTAAGTAAAAAATCGCAATGGCAGAGTGACCAACCTACGCCCATTCCAGGAGTACATGAACGCAAGTGGGAAATTGATTCCTTATGTTATGTTGTGCGATTAGCCAATCAATACTTCCAAACAACTGGTGATGCAAGTATTTTTGATGATGATTGGGATAAAGCCATGAGGAAAATCGTCGAAGTTTTCAAAACGGAGCAGCGCAAGGATGGAACTTCACCCTATTATTTCAAACGAACAACCCCCAATATGGTTGATGCTCCTGTATTTGATGGTACAGGCAGACCAATACAACCAGTGGGTTTGATTTGTTCTATGTTTCGGCCTTCAGATGATGCTACACTCTATCCATTCTTAATTCCTTCCAACCTATTTGCTATGGTTTCTTTGAGGCAATTAGCAGAGATTTACCAAAACCAGCTTCAAAACGAAGATTTTTCAAAAGCATGCAACAAATTTGCAGATGAGTTGGAAAAAGCCATTCAGAAGTACGCAGTAGTTAAACACCAAAACTTTGGTAAAATCTATGCCTATGAAGTAGATGGCTTTGGCAATAAGGTCTTCATGGATGATGCCAATGTTCCTTCCTTAATGTCCTTGGCTTATTTAGGGGCAGTAGATACCAATGATAAGCTTTATAAGAATACCCGTAAGTTTTTGCTAAGTGATTCCAATCCCTATTTCCTAAAAGGGAAAGCTGCTGAAGGTCAAGGCAGTCCTCATACCGGTAAAAGTAAGATTTGGCCAATGGGGATTATTCTTAGGGCGATGACCAGCACTGATAGTCCAGAAATCATTCATTGCCTTAGCATGTTGAAGAAAACACATGCCGATACTGGTTTTATGCATGAAGCTTTTGATAAGGATGACCCTAAAAACTACACCCGTTCATGGTTTGCCTGGGCGAACACTTTGTTTGGTGAACTGATTATAAAGATATACAACGAGCGAAAGGAAATCTTGCAAAGACAATTTTAACCATAATTCAATTCAGTCGTATGAAACTTAAACAATCATTTTACCTCTTGGTAATCCTACCTTTACTATTGTTCTCCTGTCAAAATGCACAAGACGAACAAGTAAATGAAGTAGAAGAAGAATCTGCTGCAACAGCTTCAGCATTTGAAGATGCACCTTCTTGGGCTAAAGAAGTCGTTTGGTATCAAATTTTTGTAGAGAGATTTAGAAATGGAGATAAGAGCAATGATCCAAGACCCCAGGACATAGAGGGATCCTTTCCCGGATTTGTACCTGAGGGATGGGCCATTACACCTTGGACACAAGATTGGTACAAAGAAGATCCCTATTTTGCTGCCATGAAAGGCACAAAGATGCCTGAAGGATATACTCTTGATAAGTTTGAGCAATTTTTACAAGCTCGCCGCTATGGTGGTGATCTTCAAGGAGTACTTGATAAAGTCGATTATTTGGATTCCTTAGGTGTTACTGCCATCTATTTTAACCCACTGAATGACTCGCCTTCCCTACACAAATATGACCCACGCACCTGGAGACATGTTGATATCAATTTTGGCCCAAGCCCCGATAAAGATATAGCGACCATGGCCCAAGAAACGCCGGATGATCCTTCTACCTGGCAAATGACCGGAGCAGATCAACTATTCGTTGATGTGATAAAAGCATTTCATGACAAAGGCATTAAAGTGATTTTGGATTACTCTTGGAATCATACTGGAAATACTTTTTGGGCTTTAAAAGATGTACAGGAAAAAGGAGAAGCTTCAAAGTACAAAGATTGGTACATCGTTGAAGAATACGACGATCCATCAACTGAAGAAAATGAATTTGACTACAAAGGTTGGGTAGGCATTAAAACGCTACCGGAAATAAAAGAAACTGTTGAGTTTCATGCGGATGCATTGGCAGCATATGAAGGTGATTTTGTAAGTGAGGCAGCTAAGCAACATGTTTTTAATATTACCAAGAGATGGCTTGATCCAAATGGCGATGGCAATCCTGAAGATGGTGTTGATGGTTTCAGACTAGACGTTGCAGCAGA
>JBCBCD010000937.1:0-3195 GCA_038530915.1 Bacteroidota bacterium | reverse complement strand
AAAATTTGAAGAATTGTATAACGACCTTTTCGTGAAGATAGATGAAGTGGCCGAAAGAATCTTGACCCTCGGATACGCACCCCAACATAAGTTTACAGATTATCTCAATACTTCAAGAATATCTGAAAGTGACCAGGTCACCAACGGTAGAAGGGCAATTGAAGAAATACTGACGGCTTTTAAGACGCTGCTTGCAAAACAACGCCATATTCTTGTTCTTTCTGCTGAAATCGATGACGAGGGAACAAATGCCCAAATGAGTGACTATATCCGGGAACAAGAAAAATTAGTGTGGATGTATTCAGCCTACCTAAGGGAATGATGGGTTTTTATCTCACTGTCCAGAAGTAAAGACAACATTATTGGTTAACTTAAAGGAAAATTTAGTTGAAACCTTGTAAAATCGCTATAAGGATTACCATGTTAAGCACTGCATAGAATAATGCAGGTGTCGATTGAATGAAACTATCTCTAAGACGAATGCGGATCGCTAGTCCCATGAACATTAGAATTGAGAGACCCGCACTGCCAATCACGGTAAGGGGTACATAAAATAATCCCCCTAGGAGGGCTAGGCCTCCCAAAATCTGTAAGCTACCGGTAAGGCGACGGTATTTATTGAGCCCATACCTTTTGAACTCTGCTACCATAAATGGCGAGGTCAGACAGGAATAACCGAAAAAGAGAAATGAAATTGCAGAGCATAGAATGCCCACTATGAGTGTTGGGGAATTTATTACCATTTAAGTTCGAAAAAAACGCGCATTATTTTAAAAATACAAAGATGGAATATGTAGCTATCATAATAAAGGTTTTTATATTTTTTAGCATTGCGAACGTTTGGTTTTTACGATTTAACAAACCTACTTCATGGCGTGGTGGACAAGCGACAAACATGAAAAAAGAGTTTGAGGTATATGGCTTGTCCGAAACCATGCTTTATCTTGTGGGAGGTCTTAAGGTTTTAGCAGCCACGATGCTACTGGTTTCCATTTGGGTGCCTCAACTTACTTTGCCCGCAGCCGGGATAATGGCTATTTTGATGGCTGGTGCCATAGCTATGCACATCAAGGTAAAAGACCCTTTAAAAAGATCATTCCCTGCGTTTTCCTTCCTTGTACTCTCTACAGTATTAATTGTTATAAACGTATCATAAACTTCAAGATAAAATGAAAAATTTCACCCTTCCCATTCGTTTTGGTTTAGCCACCAGTGGATCCCTAATAGCGTATTTCCTTGTGCTGTCTTTGTTCAATCTGCACACCAATATTTTTTTCAGTTTGTTCAATGGAATTATTACAGGGTTTGGCATTTATGAAGCAATAAAATATCGGCGGTTGGAAGAAGGTGCAACTTTTAACTACAACAAGGGTTTTTCGACCGGTATTGTTACTGGATTTATGGCAACACTGCTATTTACCGTTTTCTTTGCGGTGTATACTACGGAAATTAATCCGGCATTTTTGGTGCAACTCTCTGAGCAATGGTTTAAGAACTTAAGCTTTGCAGGAATTGTCTTCTTCACCGTGGCGATAATGGGTTTTGCTACGTCCATAGTACTTACATTGTCTTTTATGCAACTGTTTAAGACGTCGAACAATATTGTTATGAAAAAAATATAAATGACAATACGACTCTTATTTTGAATAAAAATGCTTTGTAGTGTAAGAACAACATTTGAAAATTGGTGCTCAATTGTTTGAGCGTTAGGCACACCAGTGCAAAACGTTTTACTTCCGTTCGTATATGTTGGTTAAATTTGAAAGCAGCAGCTCGTCAAAACGAATACTATATATTCCAGGTGTACTAGCTACCTAGTACCTTTAAAAGGTAATCTCGCTATTTCTAGTTGTCAATAGAGCCCATGACCCTTTGCATAAAACCATTTAATGCTTCTTTTTGCTGCACCCCATCTTTAATGGATTTTTGAACTTCGAGTGCTCCGTACATATTACTGATCAATTCTCCTATGACATTTAATTCCTGATCATTTAAACTTGAAACTTCACTTACATGTTCCAAAACCTCCAAAGTTTCGTGGATGAAGTCCTCGTCGTTATTTTCTATGAAAGCCCCGAGGCTCTTAATTACTGGTAATTTCATTTACTAGTCCCTTTAAAAGATCATATTTGTTTGTTTGCACTTGATTTTTGAATTGACCGTTTTGGAAAGTGGCAAAGGTTGGTAAATTGCTAACATCCGCCAACTTTCTGGAATTTGGAAATTTCTCAGCATCTACATAGACGAAAAGTACGTCCTGATTATCCAATGCTTCTTTTTTGAACTTAGGTTTCATGATTCTACAATTTCCGCACCATGAAGCAGAATATTGAACTACGACCTTATCATTTTCTTCAATTAGGTCCTGTAGCGTATCGGTGTTTAATTCTGTTACCATTTTTAATGAATTATGTGATTAAAATCTATTTGCAAATAAAAAAGTGAATTAATTTGCAGAGGCGGATAGGTAGTCGGCCACAGATTTACTATTAGCGTCCAGAGCCCTTTCTCCATCTTCCCAATTCGCTGGACATACTTCGCCTTTTTGTTGAAAATGCGTGTAAGCATCTACCAACCGAATATATTCCTGTACATTTCGGCCGAGGGGCATATGATTAATTCCTTCATGAAATACCGTGCCTTCTTCATCAATTAGATAGGTTGCCCTAAAGGTTACATGGTCTCCATCAAGTAGTGTTAGCGTTTCACCATTGACATGATTTTTGGGCGTACTATCCAATATGCCAAGGGTGGAAGAAAGATTTCTATTACTGTCCGCAATTAATGGATAGGTAATGCCCTCTATTCCTCCATTGTCTTTTGCGGTGTTTAACCATGCAAAATGAACTTCGGGAGTATCACAAGAAGCTCCTATTACAAGGGTATTTCTTTTTTCAAACTCTGGCAGGGCTTCTTGAAAAGCATGTAGTTCTGTAGGACATACGTATGTAAAATCTTTAGGATACCAAAAAAGCAACACCTTCATTTTCTTTTCTCTCGCCTCATTTAGCGCATTGATTGTTAAGGTATCTCCCATGTAATCCATTGCTTTTACATCGAGATTCGGAAACTGTTTACCAATATGCATCATTTTGTTTAATTTTTTATAAAATTACCTAAACAAATTGAAAATAAGATATATGATATTGAACTTAACAATAATCATATATCTCATTTAGCGCATTGATTGTTAAG
>JBCBCD010000936.1:0-3195 GCA_038530915.1 Bacteroidota bacterium | reverse complement strand
CCTCACGCCGTGAGGTGATGAGTCCACTCCAATTTTATCACAGCTAAATTAAGGATTCTCTTTACTGCCTGGCAAAAAGCACATTTTTTATTCTACCTCCATCTAAGTAAATACTCGTGAGTTGTTCCTCTGTATTGAATTTTAGCTTATAAGACTGGACCAGCATCTCGTTTGGAGTAAGCAAAATGCCATCAATGGTGGAATTTCTAAACTGGAGTTTAAATTTATTGTCTCCTTTATGTTCAATTTTCATGACGACTCCTGTTTCTTCGTTTAGAAATGTTCCTTGCAAATGTTCTGGATTAAAATTGGAAAAGTCTGCCTCAATTTTCGTTAAAGAATAAGGATTATGGCTAGTATGATAGGCCGTTACCATCCACTCCCCTTTTTCATTTTGAGTAAACTCTTGTTTGAAGGTAGGGTCATTCCATTGATGAAATATATTATCTTCTTCTCTTATCAATTTAGTATCATTCCGGCCATTCCTCAGGAGATATATCCCGTCTTTTTTTTGTACAAACCTAAATAAGAAGCCCGTTTCCGTTTGATAATTTCCAAGCAACTGATCATCACTTACAAAAGGGCCTATCTTTTCAGGTTGAAGAATCAAGCTAGAGGTCGTACCTTCTTTTTCTTCACCCATTAGCAGCAAGTCGGCTACCTTTTGATTCTGGTTTTCTACTATCGTTTTGCCACTATTGCTCATTGTGATTATAGATAATTTGAGTTCTGGAAAACGCAAAAAGGTTGCTTTCCATGCTCCTGTGCTTCCATGATGATAGACAGACTTTTCACCATTATAAGTTGAAAATTCTAATCCATATCCATAGTCGACTTTATCACAAATGGGTTGTTGTGACAATTGAATAGCTTCACTCGACAAAGCATCCGTTTCCATGCCTTGCAAGATCTGTTCCCAACGCATTTGATCTATTAATGTAGTAAATAGATTTCCATCTCCTACTCCATCCCAAATCCACTCATAGGTTGACCAGGAATCAAAATTGAAATAAGGCTTGGCGATAGGTCCTTTAATATTTTTGTGATTGGTTTCAAAAGAAGTGTTAGGCATGCCTAAGTCCTGGAACATCTGATCTGTAAATACTCGAAAACTTTTGTTCGAAACCTTTTCAACAATTTCTGCAAGGAGTACATAATTGGAATTGGAGTAAAGAAATTGAGAACCCGGCTTAAAATTCAGTGCTTCTTGTTTTTGAAGGATATCAATTATATCTTTATTATTTAGATTTTGCTTCCACCATTTAATGGTTTGTAAGGTCAGCAAATGACTAATATCTCTGACCCCACTCGTATGAGTAATTAAGTGTTCTATTGTAATGGGATCAGTTATTTTAGTATACATGTCAGGAAAAAACTTTCTGATGTCATCACTTAATTGAATCTTTCCTTGATCTATCAATTTAAGGATAGCTAAAGCGGTAAACTGCTTTCCATTAGAAGCAATGTTGAAGCGAACGTCCGGGCCTATTTTAACCTCAGTTTCAAGGTTGGCATAGCCTCCATAACGGGTGTAAATAATTTTTCCATTTTCAACTATGCCGACTGCTACACCTGGTGCGTCAGTAGGCACATCCATTAGAGCAACTTCATCTATTTTTGCCAGAAGTTCCTTTGAAAGTGTACGTTGAGCAAATAAAAATTGAACAATGAGTAAAGAAGAAAAAAACAGAAGGGTGATTTTACTTTTTAACATTTTAGTTTGTTTTTTTCCAAACATCCATCAAAAAAACCTTCAAAACGCTTTAAATCATGATTTGGCACTACTTGACTCCATTTTAGTAAGATATTCTCTAGGGGTAATTCCTTTTTGTTTTTTGAAAGCTCGATTAAAAGTAGATTTGGAATTGAAGCCACAGGATAAAGCTATTCCTAAAAGTGTCATACCTTCTTGTAGGTTTTCATCAAACTTTTGGGTCACAGCTTCTATTCTGAAACTATTGACAAAGTCGTTAAAGTTCATTTTAGTGCCTTTGTTAATCGCTGAGGAAATCGTTCTAGTATTCGTTTCTAATATTTTCGCAATATCTCCCAAGGTAAGGATGGGGTTTTCATACAACTGTTGTTCTTTCATAAGAGAATTGATTTTGTTTACCCATTCTAAAGCATCATTGAGTTCGTTAGATTCATTTTCACTTGCTATACTCTCGCTTTGACTAGACAATTCGTTCAGTTTAATAGCATCACGGTTTTTTAATGACTCATTTTGAAATAAAAAGGCCACCAATTGAAGGCTGTGCTTATAGCCTCTAATTGATAAATAATAAAGCACAAAAGAGATAGAAAGGTAGTACCAAAACTTTCGACCAAACTCTCCCCACTCCGGATTAATAATGAAAAAGAGTAATCTCAAAACGAGTAACAAAAGAAACATTACTAAAAAGCGACGTACCCAGTCATACGATACTTCTTCTGCATAACTGAGATAGTTGTAGATTTTCTTTTTGTATTTTCTATAAATCCAAAGGCTAAGTATGAAATAAATCATCATCGAGATAAAACCGGCTACCTGATACCATAAATCAAGGTCTTTGTCTTGCCCATCCTCATAAAAATAGATCTCTTCGAAAATAACAATATCACCTATGAAAATGACCAAACTATACAACAAGTACAATGCTGCCGGCAATAAATGTAGCCATTCCCTTCCTCTTAATGGGTTAAAAGTTTCATTAGTAAGACTTTGAACGTAGAAATACAGCACCGGACCGATCAAAAATACCTGTTGCAATGGCAAATAGAAAAGTACCTGAAAATATATGTCCTTTGTATACCAGCCTGCGTACCCAAACATGAAAGGCGAGATGTATAAACTTAATAAAAAGATGAGCAGGCTCAGCCAAAAGTTAGAACGTATGTTGTTTACTATTCCTTCCCTCAATATAAGTATTGAAAAGACGATACCGTGAAAGAAAAAAATGAGCAATAATGAGCTGTATAATCCAAAGCCAAAAAACATGATTGATTTCTTATTATAAAAAACGAATATAAATATAAGTGGTTGGACAAAAATAGTAGTGTTTTTTATCCAACCACTTAGGATTTCAGATTAAGTTCTATTACAATATTAGAGTTGAGTAGTCACCTCACTAATGAGGTGACTACTCAACTCTAAAACTAAAAAAGTCAAAATTCCACTAAAAAATAAATAGAGTAGACACATCAACTCACGGCGTG
>JBCBCD010000935.1:0-3195 GCA_038530915.1 Bacteroidota bacterium | reverse complement strand
AGCTCTTTGTCTTTATCTTCTGGTAAAAGGATTTTTGCCGCAACAATGGCAGCCGGGGCAGAAATGATACTAGCCGTCAATAAATGTTTGGCAAAATAAAGCTGTTGCTGAGGGTCATCTCCACCTAAAAAACCAACATATGCTGCAAATACACCTCCTGCAATGGTAGACATACCACCTGTCATTAAACAAAGCATTTCTGAGCGAGAGAAACGTTCAAGGTAGGGTTTTACAACTAAAGGAGCTTCAGTTTGGCCAATAAATACATTTGCTGCTGCTGCCAAACTTTCAGGACCAGATAAGCGCATAGTACGTTTCATTACCCAAGCAACGCCGTATATGATTATTTGTAAAATGCCGAAATAATATAAAATAGCTGATAAGGCAGAGAAAAATACTATGGTAGGCAATACCTGAAAAGCAAAGATATAGCCAAATGTACTTTGATCAACAACTAACCCACCAAAAATAAATTCAGACCCTTTTAAAGTATAGTCGAGAACAGCCCTGAAAAACTTTGCAATCCCATCGAAGATATTGCTCACTCCGGGTACTTTCAGAATGAGAACGGCTAAAACAAGCTGTAATCCCATTCCACTAGCTACTAAACGCCAGTCAATTGCTCTTCTATTACTACTCAAAGCATAACATATGGCAAGCATTGCTACAACGCCCAATACTGCTCTTAAAATATCTATTATCATACTAAGGAAATGTAAGGCATATTTTGAAAGTCAAATCTATGAAAAATTTAAAGAATACTTTTGACCATTGTGGATGTATCTAGATTGATTTTCGATTTTAAATGCTAATTTTAGGGCAATTATAAGATAAGTGCTGCATGAAGCCATTAACAATAGGCATATCAGGTGGGAGTGGTGCCGGTAAGACTACTTTCATCAAAAAAATAAGTGATTTATTTCCACCACATCAGGTGTGTATCATTTCTCAAGACGATTATTACAGGTCTAGAGATGAAGTATACATCGATCAAGAAGGTTGGAAAAACTTTGACTTACCCAACTCGATAGACGATCAGGCTTTTTACGAGGATATTGTTACCTTGATTAAAGGTGAAGATGTAAGCCGTCAGGAATATGTTTACAACAATGAGTCGAAAGGTGGTTTATTGACCTTTAAATCAGCCCCTATCATCATAGTAGAAGGCATTTTGGTCTTTCATTTTGAAAAAATCAAAGAGCTTTGTGACTTAAGACTTTTTATTGATGCTAAGGACAATTTGAAGCTCATTCGCCGCATCAAAAGAGATAGGGAAGAACGTAATTACGATCTTAAGGAAATATTGTATCGTTATGAGCATCATGTCTTACCTACCTATGAAAAGTACATCTATCCTCATATAGAAGACGTAGACATGATCATCAATAACAATAGGAGACTTGATAAAGCTTTAGATGTTTTTGAAGGGTATTTGAACAACCACCTGGCAAAATTTGACTAGCCTTTTTGCTGTTCTCGCATTTGTTGAATTTTCTTCATTAATTCCTCTGCTTCTGCTACTTTAAGTGCATAAGCTTTGATATCTCCACCACGTTGTATGTGCATGGCTTCCTCCATCATTTTTTCGTATTCTTTCTCAAGCTTTTTGATAGGATCTTTTTTGAATAAACCGAACATTGATTTTTTATTTGATGCATCTTTGTAACATCGAGCCTTCGCTTTGGTTCATCAAATTATATCATCAAAAGAATCTTCTTTTTCACTATGCATACGTTTGAGGGCTGTGTTTTTTATTTGATGCATTTCTTCCACTTGATCAAGTACAGCCTGTGTGAATTCTTCGGTAATTATTTTTTTTACATCTTCCAAAGTATTGATCATACCACCCTGTCTAAATTTGTAAGTCTGCTCATATAATCCAGTTTCTAACTTTACTGATAAGCGATTGTCCATTTGGAAAACAGTGATTTTTAAAACTGGATGCTTGATGTAACCTATTATTCTCATTCAAATTCAAGTTTTGGATTGATCTGCAAAGAAAGCAATTTATAGACTTTTTGTAAGTCAGTTTTATTTTCTAATAACTGCAAATGTCTTAATATAGTTGTTGCATCCCCTCTACTAGCAGGACCCGTCTGTACATCTATTGGGCGGTTGTTTTCGACCTTATTGATACTTTCTCGAATCAATGGAATAAGGATATCAAAAGGAATGTTTGCTTCCTCACAAAGAGCATATGCATTTTCTAATAGGCTATTGGTAAAATTATTGGCGAAGACAGCTGCTACATGTAATTGTGCACGCTGAAAGTCATCTATAACTTGGACTTTTTCAGATATAAGTTTTCCAATTTTTAATAAGTTGTTCTGATCGTCCTCATGATTGGCATACACGCAAATGGGAATTTGGTCAAAAGCTACTTCCCTTTGTCTACTAAAACTTTGTAGAGGATAAAAAACACCATATCGTTTGAAATAGGGTACAAAAATACTTCCCGGAGTAGCGCCGGAAGTATGCACGACCAGAGCCTTAGCATGAACTTTAGTAGCTAAAGCTTGAGCAACTTTTTGTATTGCCCCGTCAGAAACGGCTAAAATATACCATTCGGCATCACCTTTAACCTGCTCCAAAGAATTAATGGCGTTACAGGATAAAAAATGAGCGAGTTCTTTCGCTTTCTGTAAGTCTCTACTAAATACCTGAGTAATATTTACAGAAGGAAGCTTTTGTAATCTTTGTCCCAAATGGAAGGCAAGGTTTCCAGCACCGATAAGTATAGTATTCATCTTGTTATGCTATTATGTTGTCATGCTGCTATGTCTACAAGAATCAATGACAACATAACAGCATAACAAGATAACAACATGATCTAACTTCTCATCCTATGAAACATACTGACTGTCAATCCAATTAACATCAATAAACTACCCAGCCAAAATAAATTAATCCCTGGAAATTCTATGGCTGCCAAAACAATCCAATCTGCTCTTTTAGAATCAGTAGCGATTTCAACTGGAACAGTGGTTGTTTTTTCAGTTGCCTGAGCAACCATAAAGTCTATTGAATTTGAATTAGGATCGATTTTTACAAAACGGAAATGTAGCCTTTCTGAAGGAATTTCATCTTTGATATTAAAAGGACGACTTCCTCTAATAAAATAGATGGGTTGTGCTGTATTTCCATTTCCCGCTTCACTTTGGATACTAAATATGGCTCCTACTGCAATATCGCCCT
>JBCBCD010000934.1:0-3197 GCA_038530915.1 Bacteroidota bacterium | reverse complement strand
GACAAAATAATTATCACTTTATGATGTCATCTTTTTGAGCTGCTCTTCGTTGAATGCTCAGCTGATATGAATCACCTTGCGAATTCGTCTCGATCAACTCCAAAAATCTGATCGATCAAAAACACTTCTTATTTTTGTCCAATCACTTACCTCTGACTTTGCAAACTTATAAACTCATAAATTCCATAATCAACTTATTTACTTCCTTCGATTTTTCCCAATTCACAAAATGGCCTGCTTCCGGAATCATCTCCAATTGACTATTAGGGATCTGCTCATGACCACTTTCAGCAACCTTTTGTGTAGTTAATTGAGCATGAAGAAATTTATTGGGAATCAATTGGTCTTCTTGTCCGTAGATGATTAAGGTAGGGATATTTATGCTTGATAAGTTATCAAAAACGGGTTCTTTGAGCATGCCTTGCACACATTTGGGGATCATCTCACAATAGCCATCATATTCTATTGTCTCACGCATGTACAGTCGATCCTCAATCATAAACTGAGCGTCTTCAGGCATTTTATAAAAATTAGTTTTGTAATTGTTGGCAATTTGAGCTTCGGGAGTAGCTTTGATGAAGGCGGAGGTATACACATTGCTAAACCAGAGGCGTTCTTGTTCTGTAAATTGTTCAAATCCAGCAGGTGCTATGAGGATCAACTTTTTGATGACAGGGCTATTTTTCAGTACACTATGGATCGATATTTGACCACCCATAGAATGCCCAACCAAGCTTACATCAGTCAGCTCAAGCTGTTTGATCAAATCGAGAACAGCAGATGAAAAAAATGTCATGTCATAAGCAAAATCTCCCTTCCCGGACTTACCATATCCCGGAAGATCAATAGCTATGCATCGGTAATTTTCTTTAAGTCCGGCTATATTTTTTTGCCAGGCTTTAAGATAACTTCCCAAGCCATGAATAAAGAGTAAAGTTTCTGAACCTGTTCCTTCCTCGACATAAGTAATATCAATAGAATCTAATACGGTTACTTTTTTTTCTTCATCGGTATAGGTCCAATCCAGCATGGATTTTTGACATAGGACCTGAATATTAGAAAGTAGAAAAATGGCTAGACAAAGAGATAAGGGCTGTAAATATTTCATAGTATTTTTTGGGGTAAAATAGTTGCTTTTTAGAAAATTTGCTCAGTTTTTTAACCCAAAGTAGCCGCTGACTTTTCTAAACTGATTGGACTTCTTATCTCATCATCTAATGTGATTCTATACCTGAAACGGAGGTTGTCATTATCAATAGGCCAGATGAAGCACCCTTAGGAGCGGAAGAAGCGGCCCAAGGTCGGGCAGCTGCGGCAATTGCTAATGCAGTATATGCTGCCACAGGAAAAGAGTAAGAGCTATTCCTATTGAGAAGCTTCCTTTTAGTAACATGAATAAAGAGCTGGGGTAATTGTATATTCTTCTATCATGAACCGTATTGTTAAACCGAAACATTTTTTAAAATGCTTTCATAATAGCCTAAAACATAATTAATAGCTACCAATATTTTTTCTTTATGGGTAACCACTTCTATTTTACCGTCATTGTCTAATGGAAAAGTAGGTTCTAATTGTGAACCTCGCCAATAGATTGCATAGATATATAACAACTTTTTCAAGTCTTCAAAATGAGATTCTTTATTAGAATTGTTTTCTCCCATAGTTAAATGAACAGGGTTAATTCTTCTTGCCAGCATGTTTTGACGGTAGAAAAAGCCTGCAACAAGATCCCAATTTTGTTCCCATTTTTCATTGGTCCAGCACATTTCTTTATTAGGATTGTACTTTAAAAACAAGACCATGTGTTTATTATGTATCCACCAAGGGCGATATCTTATACGTCCGCCTAAAGTACCTTCTTTATTGCTAGACAGATGGTTACTGATTTTTTTTGCTTTATCGGGTAGGCCATTCGAAGCTAATATTAAATCTAGGCACTTGTTTTTAAAAACGCCTTCTCCAAGATCTTTATTTAAAAAACGACCAAATTCAGAGATCCCCAACATTAAATCCCATGTATTAAATTTATTATCATCTAACCTATTATCAATAAACTTGCGATATCTATAAATCCATCCAAAGCTAGTATTCATTACTTGTTTTACTGGCAAGTGATTAAAAAGATGATCATGAGTATGTTGAAATTTTGGATTGATCATTAAGAGTCTTCGCTTGCGTATGCCTTCAGCTATATCTTCTTTAAATCTTTTTACTGTTTTAGCATCACTGAAATAATTTCTCAGGTTTGTGGATTCACAATTTTGATATAATTTTTTCCTGATATGCTCAAATAGTCGCGCTGTATTTTCATAAAGACGTTTATCAATTAGCAAGTATGTATCATACATAAAGCCACCAAATATTTCCATATCAAATTCTTTCAAATATTGGTGAATATTTTTGGGCTCTTTATTTTGTTTTTGTTGTCGATCCTGAACCAATAATAAAAATTTTCCAACCCGACTATTCGGTATAAAGCTTAAATGGATCATGCCATCTGAAAGAATGATTTCTATAGCAATTTCAACTCGGAGTCGATCTTCGTAGTAGGTTGATATCCTAGGATTTAGATATTCCTTGTCCATCAAGTCGAGCGGTGATAAATCTTTGAATAGATCAAAAGTTAAATTGTGCCTTTTAATATTACGAGGTTTGAAAGGATCTTCAAAAAGATTTTCTAAAGTTTTCCATAGATTTTCTAATGCATGTCCCAACGCTCTTTCTTTAGTCAGATGGATAAACTTTATCGAATACCTCTTCTCATTTATTTCTTCCTTTGATAACTCTTTAGTGATATATGTAGCCAACTTAGGGTCTATGTCAAAAAGCCATAATGTGATTCCTGAATCATTTTTTACAAGCGTTTCTTTTATCAATTGCATCAGGGCATAATTTCTCATGCTGAAGCCAAAAACAAGCAAATTTAAACGTAAAGAATGTTTATGATCAGGATCATTTTCATCCGGAATATTCTTCGCTAGAAATAAATCCTGCATGTGTTTAAGTATACCAGGTGCAATAACAAATGCTTTTTCATTTTCAAATCTCATAGAGTTAGGCTTAGAAATAGTCCCTTGGCATTTGATATAAATTGGCTGGTTGAGTCTATGATTAGTAAGTACTTCATCTATATTCTTAGGACAATGCCCTTCAGTATAAATGAAGCGAAAATCTTCTGCACTTGGTATTTCTTCTTC
>JBCBCD010000933.1:0-3199 GCA_038530915.1 Bacteroidota bacterium | reverse complement strand
AGGAAGCGTTTTAGGCGCGGCATCATGAACCTAAAAATAATAAACCTAAAAACCTACTCAACTTGTTACTTTAAATAAACGAAATGCTAGTCAACTACAACCAACTACCAGATACCACAAGAGTATGGATTTACCAAGCCAATCCATCCTTCCCAGCTGATCAAAGCGAACAGATTAAAGCCCATTTGAAGGCGTTCGTCGAGAATTGGACCAGTCACAATCGAAATTTGAAGGCTCATGCCGACTTATTACACGATCGATTTGTTATCTTACTAGTGGACGAAAGTCAAGCAGGTGCTAGCGGCTGCTCTATCGATAAATCTGTACATTTTATGAAAGCTTTACAAGCCAAGTTCAATGTGGACCTTTTTGACCGCATGGCTTTTTCTTATAAAGATGGAGAGAGTGTAAAGACCTTATCTCGAGCAGAATTTTCAGATGCTTACCAGAATGGCCTCATCAACGATGACACCATCGTATTCGACACCCTAGTCGACAACAAAGGCAAATTGGATCAGGCTTTTGAAAAAACACTAAAAGATAGCTGGCACGCTCGTATGGTTTGATTTAGTGTAGGGTTTAGGGTGTAGAGGGATACTTAAATTATTTTTTATTGAAAAGTTGAGCAAGGAGTGATGGCCCTCTACACACTCAACTCTCAACTCTCAACTTACAAATATGTTTGGAAGAGTAAAAAACTGGCTGGGAATAGAAGGTGTCAAAGTAGAACTAGACATACCGGAAGAAGTAAGAGCAAAAGACAAAGTCATTGCTGGTAAACTGATGTTCATCTCCATGAACACACAGACAGTCACCAAAGTGACTTTACGTCTGGTAGAAAAATACATGCGCGGTCGTGGCGACGAAAGACTAGTCGATGAATACAGTCTAGGTAGCATCGTGATGGAAAAGTCCTTCGAAGTAGAAGCCAACCAACCGGCAGAACTAGAATTTGAGCTCCCTTTCGATCTCGTCAACTCTGATGTAGACAGCTTTGAGCGCAAAAACTTCATCGCAGGCGGGATTGCCAAACTGGCCAAACTAGCCTATAACGTAAAATCTACCTACCGCGTAGAAGTGGAAGCCAAAGTAAAAGGCACCGCCCTGAATCCATTCGACAAACAAAACATAATAATCAAATAACTCCATGAGACTCTTATTTACCCGTATGGGCGACTCCATGGTGAAAAACGAGCCTATGAAAAACACGCTACTTTTATTGGTCACACTATTCCTATTTGCCTGCAGCAATGACACCCCAAAAGAAGAAGTACAACAAGAAGAATCCCCACCAAATCTACCATACGTCTCCAAAGGCAAAATAGAGCGTCTCCCCAACTTTTCCTCCCAATACATTGATGCACGCAATATAGACATCTGGCTACCGGAAGGATACGATTCTACAGATAAATCTTATCCCGTCATCTATATGCACGACGGTCAAAACCTCTATGATGCCAACAATACCTTCAACAAACAAGAATGGGAGGTCGATGAAATAGCGGGTACGCTCATGTCACAAGGGAAGTTAACAGAATTCATAGTAGTCGGTGTTTGGAACAATGGTGAAATGCGTTACACAGAATACTTTCCACAAAAAGCCATGGATAACATCTCCCAAGATTTTATCAATGAAAAAATGGAAGGTCGTGACATCAAAAAAGAAGCTTTAGCAGACAATTACCTCAAGTTTCTTACGCAAGAGTTAAAGCCACATATAGATGCCAACTTTAGAACGCTTCCTGACAGAGAAAACACTACTGTCATGGGCTCCTCCATGGGCGGACTCATCTCCATGTACGCCATATGTGAATATCCGGAAGTATTTGGTAAAGCAGGCTGCCTCTCCACCCATTGGGTCGGCATATTCGAACAAAATGAAGAAATTCCCAATGCCTTCAACACCTACCTAACCGAAAACATGCCACCACCAGCCAATCATAAGATCTACTTCGACTACGGCGATCGCACCTTAGACAGCCTTTACAAACCGCACCAAGTGATGATCGATCAGACCATGAAAACGCTGGGCTATAGCGATAGTTTATGGATGACCATGGAGTTCAAAGGAGCAGATCACTCGGAGCAGGCATGGGCAGCTAGGTTAGATATTCCTTTGCAGTTTTTGTTTAATTAGGTGGATTGATTTGGGATTTTTTCCACCCCCTGACTCCCTCAAGGGGGACAATACACGGCATGTTCCTCGATATGTACTGTACTGCCAGCGCAGTGTCCTCCTACGAGGGGGCAGGGGGTGGAAAACCCAACAACCAACAACCAACAACCAAGTTACTCCCCTTCCTTATTTTTCTCTTCAAATCGCTCGATTATATCCTCTTTCGGTACCCCTAAATTATCCAGCAGAAACTGTGCACTCTCCACAAAAGGATCATCAGGGTATTGATCAATGAAAGCTTGGTATTTTTCTCTGGCTTCGTCAAATCGTTTGAGCTTGTCATCTAGGATAAAACCATTGAGAAATAAGGCTTGTGTAGCAATGGGATGATCGGGATAATCAGTTTGGATACTTTCTAGCAATTCCAGAGCGGTAGCATAAGTACGGGTATTCTGAGCTACATCAGCAGCTTTGAAGAGGAGTTGCGGCGATAAGCTGTCTTGTGGTAAGATGGTGGCGTGCATTCTGCTGGCCATAATGTATTGATTGGTGGCGGTGAAATTGACATTGCCGGAGGTGTCTACCGTTTGTTTAAGGATGTCAAAGGTGTAGACTTCGGTGTCTTCTTGTTGGTTGTTGAACTTGATGTTTTTTAGTATTTCTACAAATCCACTGAGGGTGGGGTCGTTGAGCTCTTGTTCATAGACTTCTGCTATGTATTCCAGTCTGTCTTCTTTGATCAATTGATCTGGATATTGCTTCATGGCCAGGAGTAGGAAGTCGATGGCAGCATCTCCGGATTGGTTCTCGATGTTGAGTTCCAAAATGCGGTTGAGGGTGTTTTCGGATTCGGTGCTCCAACTGGATTGTCCGTCCCATTGCTCTACGTATGCAGAGAGGAGTTGGGTAAGGTTTTCTTTGGTGGGGGATTCTTGGTAGGTTTTTTCGAGTTGTTGTATGAGGGATTGATCTTGTTTACAAGAAAATGTCAGTACTAAAAGTGATAGCAGGCTGAATAAAATTATCTTTTTCATGTTGATTTTTTATTTCACCGCAGAGTGACGCGGAGTTTCGCAGAGTTAT
>JBCBCD010000932.1:0-3200 GCA_038530915.1 Bacteroidota bacterium | reverse complement strand
CAAACGATTTGAAGTGGTATTCCAATGACTAGCCTCTCCAAGAATTCTGGCTTCCTCAAGAGACTCTTTTGCTCTATCTATTCTATATTTTGATAATTCTTCTTTTGAATAGCTCATTTAAGCAGCTTTAAGATTTTCGATCTCAATGCCGTCTTCTTTAATATTCTGATAAAATTCAGAATTCAAATAATCTTCCCATTTTACCACATTTTCTATCACAGAACTGATCACTTGTTCAAATTCTAACTCTAATTTGTAAAGTCTATTTCTAAACTCATCTTCTAATTCTGGATTCAACTCTTTGCTAGTCAAAATTAGAAAATCCCAGTCTGAGTCATCATGTGCATCTCCTCTTGCACGAGAACCGAATAAAACCAATTTTGCTTCAGGATCTATTGATTTTACTTCTTCTTCAACTTTATTTAAAATTAAATTTTCCATTTCTCAACAAGTTATTTCTTTTCCATCAGTTAATCAAACAAATACTTCAGTGGAAGTTTTTTTAAAACTCAAAAAACTGACGAATCACTTCTGCCAATTGATTGGGATCATTTTTTTCCAGTGGATGGACAAAGTCTTCTAATACTTGCAGTCTGGCATTTTTTAGTTGATTTACTGTGGATTGAGATTCTTCTAAGCTGACCATTCTGTCTTTTGTACCAATGCTTATTAAGACTTCTTGATCGATACTTTGCAATTCATCTTCAGTCAATTTTTCTCCATTGGCCAGACCTAACATCATTTGAGCCGTTTGATGCAGTAGTTTTTCCCAATTGTTGTTGGTTTGCAATTGCTCTAGGTGTTGAGCAAAATGCGGGACTTTTTCTTTGATGGTTTCAGGATTTAGTTTCTTGATTTCTCCTTCAGTTGCTTCTTTTGACCAGTTGAATTTTGTGCCAAAAGTCGCTATTTTTTTCACTAACTGAGGGTGAGACAGCGCCAATTTAAGTGCAACATACCCCCCCAGGCTGTAGCCGAAGAAATAAGCATTTTCAATGGATTCTTGATTACAAAAATCGACCACATTCTCTGCTAAAGACTGCATGCTAAATTCGTCTACTTGCTTGCCATTTCCATGGCCATCAAAGTCAAGGTCATAAGTTGTGTAATGATTGGAGAGTATTTTTTTGAGGGTTTGCACTTCTTGTTTGGTGCCCAGTGCACCGTGGAGTAGAATGAGGTTGGTGTTTTTCATTTGGCGGCTTGTATTTCAGGTTTTCAATGATCCTAAAGATAACGAGGAAGTTTGGTTTGATGATGAAGTAGCTAAAAAACGCTGTGCATTTTTTAGCTACTTCATCATTAAAAGACCTATTGCTTAATGATCCGCTCCTTAGCCAGCATTCCTGCCGACTCTAAAGTAACGATATACACACCTGCCTCCAAAGACTGTAAATTGATTTGATATTGATCTTGGTAGACCATTCCCAGATTTTTAGCATAAACTAACTTTCCAGTCAGATTGTATACTTTTAGTTCAGCTTGACTGCCAACAAAAGCTTCTGATTTGATGTTTATTTCACCACTGCTTGGGTTAGGCCATGCGGCAAGTTTTTGTTCCAGAACAGATTGCTTTCCTATTGCATCCTGTAATTGAATACTATTAAGCGGTGCAATGTCTGATTCAGAATAGCTGACATTCTTAAAGCTAGCATTTGCTTGTGAAGAAGTCTTGCTACTTAAGTACATACCCACTTGTATACTGCTATTCATAGTCATCTGTACAGATAACAATAAATTTCTACCTTGATGGAAGGTAATTACATCCCCTGTTCTTGTTACCTTTAAAACTACTATTCTGGATGCTCTCCCATTTCTCTTTCTAAGGACTTGGTCTCCAGCATTCATCTTAACCCATCCTGTCATACTGTATCCACTTTTTCCTACCCATGCCATCACAGCATCAGGGTTCCCGCTTTCTCTTATCATTAGACCTGCTATTCCATTAGAGCTTAAGCTTTCCAGTTCTGCGGTAAAAGTAAAGTCTCCGGTGAGTGAAGTGTAAGCAAATTCTCCAAAACTGGCCTTGTAATTATAAGGCGATGTCTGTGTAGCATTTAAGTTGAATGTTTGATCACAAACATCATAAAATGTATCGCCATCAGAAGTGCCGATAGATTGAGTAGAATAATCATTAGGAAGATCCCCACTTTGTTCAACAGTGACTGTTGCTGTACAGATGTCAAAAAGACCATTTTCATCTGTTGCCGTAAGTTGAACTGTATTCTTTCCAAAATCGGTACATCCAAAATCCTGTATGTCTAATGCCAATGTAGCGATACTACAATTATCAGTAGAATTGCTTCCTATATCAGTCGGACTTACTGATGCCATGCCATTGTTGTCCAATTGGATGGTGACATCTTCACAGACAGCATTTGGATATCTGTTATCAACCACTGTGATAGTAGCTGTACCTGTATTTTGCTTGCCATTGACATCGGTTACTGTCAGTGTAACGGTATTTGAACCTGTGTTTGAACAATTGAAACTTACAGGAGATACACTGATAGAAGCGATTCCACAAGCATCATTGCTTCCATTATTGATTTCGCTGGCAGTAATCGCTCTGGTATTGCCAAAAGCGTCGAGTTGTAAGGTAAGATCTCGAGTTATGACAACAGGAGCAACATTATCTTCAACTGTGACTGTTGCTGAGCAGGTACTGGTTTTATTGTTGTTGTCAGTTACGGTCAAGGTAACGGTATTGTTGATGCCCACATTTGTGCAACTAAACGTAGTATTATCCAGTGATAATGTCTTTATTCCGCAAGCATCATTAGATCCATTGTTGACTGCATTAGCAGTGGTAGAGCCATTGCCGGATTCATCTAATTGTACCGTTACGTCCTGACAAAGTGCAATGGGCTTTATATTGTCTTCCACTGTTATTGAGGGACTACAAGTGCTGACATTTCCATTGTTATCTGTCACTGTTAAAGTAGGAGAATTTGTCCCCTCATCGGTGCAAGTGTAGGCAGTTTTATTCAGACTTATACTTAAAATACCACAAGCATCATTGGAACCTACACCAACTGCTTCTGCTGTGGTAGTAGCATTTCCTGAAGCATCCAATTGAATGGTGACATTTGTACATAAAGCATTAGGAGCAATATTGTCTTCAACTGTCACAGTTGCAGGGCAAGTACTGGTTTTATTGTTGTTGTCAGTTACGGTCAAGGTAACGGTATTGTTGATGC
>JBCBCD010000931.1:0-3202 GCA_038530915.1 Bacteroidota bacterium | reverse complement strand
TATTAGATAAAATCTCGAGCTAATTGGAAGTTTAGATGTTTAGAATAATACACTTCAGCCTACGGCTAAGTGCAAGACAATATCGCTTCATCGAAGGTTGAAGCCAGTAGTACTAAACACCTAAACCCTAAACATCTAAACCCAAAAAGCAAATACTTTAACGTCAAAAACCCCAGCTTCGTTGTATACCCTACCCATTAATCCCATTCTTCCTCTTCTGCCGGATGCCAAAAGTGCTTCTTGAAATTAACTACCTTATTATCTTCTACTTCTACCCCTTCTTGTATCAATAACTCTTCCATCATGGTGGGAGTGGGAAAATGTATCCTGCCACTCAATTCTCCTTTCCTGTTGACTACCCTGTGCGCAGGCACCCCTCTTTCACTTGAAAAACTTTTATTTAAAGCCCATCCAACCATTCTTGCAGATCCCAGTGCAAGGTAATCAGCAATAGCTCCATATGTACTTACACGTCCCATAGGTATTCTGGATGTGACTTCAAATACCTGTTCATAATAAGTTGCTTTCGGCATCTTCAATTGTTATTTTTGTTTTCTCTAAAAACGTAACTTACGATGGATGCTGTTGGAAAGCACAATGGGCTTTTCGACAGTGTCCATCGTAAGTTACATTAATACCTATTTATGCTTAAAACAAAAGTAAAAGCTAGCGCTGTAACCAACCTAACGGATGCAAGATATTTTGCTGCCTGGGAAGTAGAATGGTTGGGTTTCAACTTAGATCAAGGTACCGATGACTACATTGATCCAAATGCGATGGTTGCCATAAAAGAGTGGGTAGATGGCGTACAAATTGTAGGAGAATTTAACCTGCCGGACTTAGAAACTGTACAATTTGCTATTGATCATTTAGGAATTGACCAGGTCCAAGTGGGACAATTGGTTGGTAATGAAATTTTGCTGGCCCTACGAGAAAAGCTGGAAATACCAATTATTCAGGAAATTGTTATTAATGAAAATGAAGTTCCTGATCACACCATACAGTTGTTAGAAGAAAAGAAAGATTTAGTAGATACTTTCTTACTCAATTTCGAATTAAATAATGTCGATTTATTCAAAGATAATTTTGGTCTACAGCATGTACTAAAAGACCTATGCAAGAGGTTTCCGATTTTAATCACCGCACACTTTTCAGCTGAAGAAGTCAACCAATTACTGGAAAAAACAGCCCCTTTAGGAATTAGTCTAAAAGGAGGAGCTGAAGAAAAAGTAGGTTATAAATCATTTGATGAACTGGACGAGATCTTTGAAGCCATAGAGATTTTAGTTTAAAAGTTTAGGGGTTTAAAAGCATAAGGGTTATGCTTTTAAACCCTTAAATCTTATCAAGCAATTGCTTCTTCCAATTCTGACTCTCTTTGCCCATTTTTGTCAATCGCATTATCTATCTCTTTTTTCATCAGCCATCTTATCAATAAAGGAATGAGCATTAAATCACTTACTAAGGCTCCTATTAAGGTAGTACTTATCAACGCTCCTACAACTACTGTTGGTTGACTTTTGGAGAAAAGCATGATCAAAAAGCCAAAAAACAAAATGATAGTTGTCAATACAATGGCTTTACCAGCCTCATGAAAAGTAATTTTCAATGCCGATTCAGTGTCAAAGCCTTTATTGATTGCTAGCTTAAACTTAGACAGAAAGTGAATAGTATCGTCTACTGCAATACCAAAGATAGCAGCAAAAACAATGGAGACACCTGCTTCCAGTTCTATCCCCCAATAGCCCAATAAACTACCTGCCATTAAAAGTGGGAATAAATTAGGCACCAGAGAAATCAACAACATTTTCCAATTTCTAAATAAAAGGGCCATCAATATACTTACAATGATAATAGCCATTCCCAATCCTTGAATAAGATTGCGCCTTACATATTCTGCATTCTTATCTATGATCAGGCCGGTTCCTGTTTGTTTTACCTTAACAATTTCTTCATTTAGGTTATCAGCTATCCAGCCTTCAATCCTACTTCCTAAAACCTTTATGCTATCTGCTCCTAAGTCAAAAACCCTGGAACTAAGCCTGGTTTTTTTCATATCCTTACTCAGCAAAACGTTGGCTTGATTTTGTGGAATTCTGGCAGCCATTTTCTCATAGCGCTCAAACTGTTTTTTATCCTTCGGCAAAACATAAGCTTCCGGTCGATTACTATTGTACATCTGATTGATGCTTTTGTAAATTGCCGTAATAGAGGTGACCGCTTTTAGAGCATCAAGAGTCATTAAATGATTTTCGAGTTTGTCTACTTCCTGTAAAACTTCATAATCGGTTGCCTTGTAATCTCCTTGCGCAAACACAGCAAATTCTATCGGCCTAAAACCAGTCAGGTTTTCTTCAAAAAAGATGAAATCTTCAGTTATAACTTCACCTTTTGGGAGGTTATTGATGATGTCATAGTTTGTGGTAATTTTTGCAATTCCCACAAAAGTGAGCACCAAAACGCCCAGACTGATCCAAGTAATTCTTCGTGGGTAACTTACAGTCATACGATAAGATTTTGCCATTAAATCATCCCAAAATCTATTTCCTTTACCCAGTTTTATCAATTGCTCAACTTTAAAGCCGGAAAGCATCACTGCCGTAAAAAAGATAACGGTGAAATAAGCAATCATGACACCAATTGCAGCATTGATACCCAGATCTCTAATGGGTGTAATCCTACTTGTTGCTAAAGAGGCAAAACCAATAGCTGTTGTCACCGAGGTCAATAAAGTAGCTAATCCAATTTCCTTGACTGTTATAATTGCGGCCTCTTTTCGTTCTCTACCCTTTTTGAGTTCATCTATGTACTTGGTCATGATGTGGACCACATCCGAAGTACCTACCATAATCATAATCACAGGATATAAAGCAGCCATCGCATTCAACTCTCTTCCAAATGCCCCCATAAAGCCCATAAATAGCAACATACCTAAGCCTATAGATACCAGTGCTAAAAGAATACCTATGGGTCGGCGAAAGATGAAAAACATAATGAAAGTGACCAATATTCCAGAGACCACCGAGGAGAAAATGATTTCCCACTTTTGCATCTCAATCAACTCCTTCTGAAAATAAGCCCGGCCTAAATAATGGTGTTCAGGAAAGTCATATTTTTTAACCAAATCATTCACGCCATTCATTAAAGCCTCAGCCTCATCTAGTTGAATATTTTCTACTGTCTTAAGATAGACGACTAGTGT
>JBCBCD010000930.1:0-3204 GCA_038530915.1 Bacteroidota bacterium | reverse complement strand
TGCTTTTTTTTCTTTCTCCTTCCTGGAAAGTTGCTAAAATAAAAAATACCCAGCCTACTATAAATAGCGTACCACCAACAGGAGTAATGGGCCCCAACCAGGCTACATTGAGGTTCATCACTTCTCTAACTGCCAATAAGTATAGAGAGCCGGAAAATAGGATTATACCACCCACAAACAACCATCCTGCGATAACCAATCTTGATTTTCTACCAAAATGACCCAATACCGCCACAATCAAAATGGCAAAGCTGTGGTAAAACTGGTAGGTCACTCCGGTTTTAAAGATTTCTAGCTGATCCGGTGCAATGGCTTCTTCTAAGGTATGTGCACCAAAGGCACCGAGTATAACTGCCAGGGCTGCTAAGATTCCCCCGATTCTTAGGAAGTTTTTTCTCATATTTTTTAGTGTAGGGTGTAGAGTGTAGCGTGTAGTGGGATTTTCTACAGCTTCCTTTACACAATTCAATAAGATTTAGTACATTTTCAAAGTAATCCATTAATGCAGGGTTTGTAAGTCAGATAGGATGTGTATGCCTGTGCCCTCTACACCCTACACACTATACTCTACACTAATATGAACAGATTGCTTCAAATATATACAAGTCCTATCAAATTGAGTTTGATCTTTTTGTTTTTTACTGCTTGCAGTGGTGATTTTGATGCTCCTTTGAAGAAAGTGCCGGATTATAATGGAAATAGAGTGCAGGTTTTAAGCTTAGATCAATTAAAAAATTATGCTTTAAGTGGTGGCCCCTTTGTGGATTACGGGGATGTAAGAGTTGGGTTGGATGCTCTGGATGTTTTTGCAGGTATAAATTTTGGGAAAAAAGTAGTTTATGTACAAGACGAAACAAGTGCATCTGAAAACATCCCTTTATGGATATTTGATATGGATGCAAAACAATGGGAAAGTTGGCTGAAAGCCCGGCAGGAAGAAAATATCCGCCGATCTACTTTTGGAAAATATACCGTCTATCAGTATGAGGGGCTCTTTTTTTCAACCTACAAAAACAAACTCTGGCTAAGCTCAGTTCAAAGAACGGTCGAACGCTACTTAGAACAAGTAGATCAAAGTCAGGATCATTGGATGTCTTTTGAGCGGCAGCAGTATGATGAAATGGCTACGCATCAAGTTTTTTTATACAACAAAAAAAATCAGAAGCTCTACCTTAATGTAGGAAATAACAATCAGCTTACGGGCTTTGAAGCCAACTATAGACCAAGTCGATTCAAGCTCGGTCTGCCGCTTAATCAGTTACCGGATTTTTTGGATTGGATTGATATTCAAGATATAGAAGCACCAAAGCCAGATCGCTTGTGGACTTCCCATCTATTAGAGCAATTAAAACCTACGATTATACATGCTAAGTCTGCACAGCTCACTGAAAACATTGGATTTGTAATGCTTGTTTTTGAAGAACAATCAGATGCTATTTATGATTTTGAAGCCCAATTAGAAGAGATGGGTTTGAGCTTGAATGTAGCTTATCAAATGTATCAGATCAAGCGCGTTATCACAGAAAATGCGGTACAAGCGTTTGGCATAGATTTACCGCTGCTGCGTAATCCATATGTAGTACAAATTGACAATCAGCTTGTGTTTTGTACTCATCGATCCGCTTTAGAATTATGGATCGATTATTTGTTAGGACAAAAAACAATTGCGAATAGTGAAACTTGGATGGATTATTTTGAAAAGGTTAATGATCAAACAGATCGACTACTCATTTGGCAAAACAACTTTCAGGACAAAGCAGACAATTGGTTTGCTGATTTTCAAAAACAGGCTCAGAATGGTTTGATCCAGTGGCAAAAAGATGGCTCTATCTTAGCTAAGAAATCCACAGAAAAAGAAGCGGCTAATAGCTACTTTCCTGTAGTAAGTTGGAGATCGGATCCTGGTTTTCCCCAAAAAAGTAGTATTAGTTGGATCCGTTTTGAAGGAGAACAACCTCTGCTTTTGGTACAAGACCCAACTACCGAATTGCACGCTTATGATTTGGCCGGAAAAGAAGTTTGGAGCATACCTTTAGGAAAAGAAATAATTGGGAATGCCGCAGCTGTGCTTACCGAAGAGGGGAATCGCCGCATCGTTTTGAATACCCCAAGTACTATTTTTGTCCTATCAGAAGATGGAGAAGCGATTCAAAATATTCCTCTTCCTCAAAATGCCAGTACAACTGTCAGCACCAACTTCTCGGGTTCTATAAATGACCCTTTATGGTTTGTAACGGCAGAAGACCAAGTGTTGGGATACGATAGAAATGGTATGCTTCTTTCCAATTGGAACCCTTTAGTAACTCTCATAAATCTAAAAACCAGTCCCAAACTATGGACCAGCAACACTAAAGATTTTTTATGGGCAATAGATCAAGCGGACAATTTGCGATTTTGGGACTTAGAAGGGACCGAACTCGGACTTATAGAAAAAGTCAGAACTGTGATTGATACCGATTTGAATCGACTGCTCTTTTTAAGTCAAGATGGACGATTATATGCATTCAATGGAGATCAATATGCTCCGTTTATCAACGTCGATCAAGTAAGACAAGCAGCTTATATAGGAAATAGTCTTTGTGTTTTGACAGATAAAAAGTTGCAGTTATGGGATGCTAGAAATCAGGTACAAACCACAGAGTATAACTTAACTTCTACAAATAACAAGCTCCTAAAAGTGGAAAATTACTTCATTGTAATAAATGAAGAACAAGAAAAAATCATTAGATGGTCGCCTGCTCTTGATCAACCTGAAGTCTACGATTGGCCGGTTAAGTCTACTGCTGACTTAATTCAAGTTGGAGATTTACTCTATTGTGTATATTTTGAACAATGGAGAATCAATGTGATCAGTTTATAAAAAACTCTTTGTAACTCCATGAAACATCATGGTGAATATCCTACAACTGCCAATCAATTACAACTAAACCTTTCTCCTCCAAATACACATTCGCCTTAGAAAAATGCTTACTGCCAAAGAATGCACCACCAGCCAAAGGAGAAGGATGTGCCGCTTCCAATACCAAATGTTTATTGGTATCAATCAATACTTTTTTCTTTTTTGCGAAATTGCCCCAAAGCATAAAGACCAGATTTTCTCGCTCTTCAGAAAGCCTACGAATGACAGCAAGATGTGGATTTCAATCCACCAGCTCATGGCGATCTTACAAAATGGGCCCAACAAGGTGTTTTCTTGCTCAATGC
>JBCBCD010000929.1:0-3207 GCA_038530915.1 Bacteroidota bacterium | reverse complement strand
AGTAAAGTCATTCCTTTTAATACGGTATCCAGACCTCGATGTGCGCCCAAGCCTCCTATATAGAGTAAGTTGTATTTATTTTTATCAATTAAAGGATCTATCTCATCGGATCGAAGCACCCTATTTTCCCAAAACTCCTTTTCTTCAAAATTACCGACAATGTGTATTTTTTCTTCCGGCAAGCCATGCATAGCCATTATTCTTTCTTTCATTTCTTCCACTACCGTAATCACATAATCCGCTTTGTGAATCATCTTCCTCTCATACCTAAACCAGGGTTGGTAACGGAATAACAGATTGTAATTGATCTTCTGAATTAAAGAAATTTGATGTTGCCTGTTGTGATCCACCATAGCCGGATAGTTTTCATGAAGATCCAACACAAGCGGAATGTTGTGTTTACGAGCCACTTTTAGGGAAGTGTTTGCCAATGGCAAATCGTGTACATGCAATGCCTTTATACCTTCTTCTTTAACTATTCTAGATAGGTTTGAAGCAAAAAATAAATGCTGCCTGGTTAATGCCATCCAAGAGTTATGAAAAGTCTTGACCAACTTATTCTCTACATTGATAATCCTCTTGACCAATATTCCATTAACTACTTCTTCTGCAGGCTGGCCTTTCCGTCCATAACAAATCAGCACTATTTCATACCCTTTCGGTAATAATGCATTAGCTTCTTTACGAACTCTAATATCATCTGGATAGTGAGCGTCAAGCACCATTCCAATTTTACTCATCCTTACTTCAGTTTTATCTTAAAAAACTTTTTTATTGATTGAAAACCATTCACATAAAGTATTCTTACGTGCCTTTATGTCAGGAAGATACCAGGATTACCTATATACATACTGTACTTCCTCAATCAATAAAAACTTGAGCGCGAAGTTAATATTTGATAACCTTAATAAGGAATTAAGTGACGATTGAATACAAGAAAGTTTTAAGATAAATATCACAAAAGTCAGCAAAACCTTTACTATATTTCATTTAACAATAAACCACTAATCATGAAGAAAACCACTTTATTCCTATTACTCGTTTTTACTTGTTCTTTTATCAGTGCCCAATCATTAGTTGGAGCATGGGAACGTTTTGAAACTACCAAGGATGGTAAGCAATTACACAATGTTGTCATTTTTTCTGATGGATTTCAAGTATCTACTTGGTATGATGCTAAGTCAGGTGAGTTTTTGAGTACAAATGGTGGAAGCTGGAAGCTTATCGGAAAAACCATTACAGAGACCGTAGAATTTGATACAGAGACACCTGAAAGAGTTGGCTCTACTACTTCATTTGACATAAATGTTTCAAAGACAAAACTGAAAGCAACTGCTATGAAAATGACCTGGACGCGTATTGATAATGGTGCTCCTGGTGCATTAGCAGGTGCCTGGTTGATGTCAGGTAGAAAACGCGATGGCGAGGGAGAAATACAGCAGCGAGATACCAATAGGCCAAGAAAAACAATGAAGATTTTATCCGGAACCCGTTTCCAATGGATCGCATACAATACAGAAACCAAAAAGTTTTCAGGTACAGGTGGTGGAACCTATACCACTATTGATGGAAAATACACTGAAAATATTGAGTTTTTCTCCAGGGATAACAGCCGAGTAGGTGCTTCATTAGGCTTCAATTATGAGTTGGTTGATAGCAAATGGCATCATTCTGGAAAAAGTAGTAAAGGGGCTCCATTGTATGAGGTATGGAGTATTAGAAAGTAATTATTAGCTCACCATGGAGTACTCTTTGTTGCTCCATGGTGGAAAAAACTACCCAATATGCAATACAACACTTTTCTACTTTCAATCGAAAATCAAATCGCGACGGTTTCTTTCAATCGCCCCAATAAAGCCAATGCACTTACCGCTGAGTCTTGGAAAGAAATGCAGCAAATCTTTGAATCCTTAAGTGAAAATCCAGAAGTAAGGGTTGTGATTTTGACTGGTGAAGGCAGGAATTTTTGTGGTGGAATCGATCTTTCCATGTTGATGTCCATAAATCAAGTAGATATTAAGGACAATGGCCGAAGGAATGAAGCTTTCCTAAAATTAGGCACCGGCTTACAAACCAGCGTAAATGCTATTGAAAAATGTACTAAACCAGTAATAGCGGCCATTCAAGGAGCTTGTGTTGGCGGAGGTGTTGATATTATCGCAGCCTGTGACATGAGATATGGAACTCTTGACAGCTATTTTTCCATTAAAGAAATAGACTTGGGTATGGTAGCTGATTTGGGGACGCTTCAACGTTTGCCTAAGATTATAAACTCGGGTATCGTTTCAGAATTAGCATTTACAGGAAGGAAGGTGGATGGACAAGAAGCTGAAAAGATTGGGTTGATTTCTCGGACGTATGAAAATAAAGACAGTATGATGGCTTCCATTACTGAAATTGCCAGCACCATTGCTGGTAAATCTCCGCTGTCTGTTCGTGGTATTAAGCAGATGTTATTATACGCTCGCGATCATAGTGTAGATGATGCTTTAAAATATCAAATGCTTTGGAATGCAGCCATGATGCGTTCAACTGACTTGGAAGAGTCTTTTATGGCGCATATGCAAAAACGAAAGCCCGATTATGAAAACTAATTGGTAGAAAAATCATACTGCTCAATCTAAAGGAGTCGCTCCTTTTGACTTTTGCATGTACTTTATTCTAAAGTCAAGAAAGATTTATGAGCCTTAAAAAAATAAGTTCCTGGATAGATGTCTACACTTATGACATGGACTTTAGATCCACATTAAAAGGATTATTGATCTTTGTTTTAATCTTACTTTTTTTCTGGCTTCCAAAACAGTATTGGAAAATACAAGGGCGATCTTTAAATAAAGAAGTAATTGGTTGTATTGATTTTATAACACCAGTAAAGGCAATCATACAAAGTGATGCTGGAGCAAAAGTAATAACAACTGGCTTCAAAATGGGGTACAGTTATGAAGTCAATATGATTCCATACAGTAAAGAAATATACATAGATAGACGAACTCTTAATCCTAAGCAATACTTCCAACTCAAAAGATCTAATTCCAGTGATAGTATACTAGTATTCTATGATGGGAATTTTCCTTCAAAATCTATTGTTGGCTTTTAGTATTTCCATCTACTTTGAATCAAATCACTATAAGCAAAATGAAAAAAATCATCTACTGGCTATTTCTTCTACTTTCGATTCCTTGCCTCGTTTTATTCTTTAAGATCACC
>JBCBCD010000928.1:0-3207 GCA_038530915.1 Bacteroidota bacterium | reverse complement strand
TTGATTTTTCGAATAGAACAAATACGTGATGTTCATTCAATGAATGATTACTTTCCTACCACTTATTTGGACTTATTGATTGACTTGGCGAATGGGTGACTTATAAAGCTGCCTTTAGAAATGTTTTTTAAGCGTCCAACATAAATATTCCTCCGGATTTGATTTTATCCACTAAAACCATAATACAATGGGAGGGATTAAGGATTTGATAGGTTTACATTTTTGGTTTGATAACGAAAAACGGCACGTTATTGAGTGCATGTTATCTAACCAGAAAGAGATACCAAAGGAAAGACTGACAATTATTAAAGATCTCAAGAGCAACAATGGGATAAAACCTAATGCTTCCTCTAATGGTCACAACCATAAAAACAACCATCGTTAAGCAATGGTATTATCCCATTGTATGAGTTTTTTATTCACCCGACTGTTCTACAATTCCTCCGCTGATTTTATTTCCATTTCTATATACGTACTCCACCGTCATCACTCCCTCAGAATTGAAAAATCTATATTTTCCATCATACACTCCATTCTTATACTCTATTTCTTTTAGCATCACATTGAGACGAGTAGGATCATATTCTCTATATACACCATTGAGTTGCCCACCCACGTAATTGGCCGTCATTTCAGGTCGACCAAAATTGTATTTACCCCAAGGGCCATCCAAAAGATTGTTCTTGTAATGAGCCATCAAAATCAATTGCCCTCTTTCATTAAACTCTTGGTAAATACCATTGAATACACCATTAATATAAGAGGCTACTTTTTTAGGTAAGCCGTTGGGGTGATAGGAAGACCAAACCCCATGTCTGGTATTATCCTTTAAATAGCCCATTTCTAAAAGGACCCCCATTGAATCTCTTCTTGTTGCCATTTCATAATCGCTACCAGGAACCGATTCTATTGTAAATGAATTGGGATCAAACTTTTGATTCTCCATAGTTTCAATACTACCTCCATTTGATTGATTACACGCACTTGTCAATGCAATCATTATGATCATACACCAACATAAGAAAATAGGCTTCATGAATTAACTGTTTTATTGACTTATCATTATTATTTTAACGTCTGCAAATATAAGTAAGTGGTTCCTAAAATTATGCGTAATAATTTTTCGGCTGGTACACATCATTAAGGTTTGGTATGAGGTGCAAAGGTTTCCCACTACCCCCTACATCCTAAACAAGCAAAACAAAAAATTGAACTGTATGAAAAACAAATGGCTGGTATTTACTTTCTTGATTTTTGTACTGATGTATCTGGCATTCAATTTTTGGTTAAAATCAAATGCCAAACCGGCTACTTCTAGTGATTTGATTAAAATAGATACTGCGACCATTGATTATTTGAAAATAGATCATTCCTCTAAAGCCCCCTTCTATCTAAAGAAAGAAGCAGGCAGTTGGATAGTTGCTGACGATCGTACAAGTTTTATCGCGAGAAATGATAAGGTAAAAGAAGTATTGAAAATGATTGATTTCATGAATACTGCAGAGTTATCCATTATTCAATATGAGGAAGATCAGCTGCCAGAATTTACCAACTTGACTGAAATGGTTGTGGAGTTGTATGCAAACAATCAATTATTGGAAAAACTTTCAATTGGACCTACGCATTGGGATACTACTACTCAAAAAATCAAAACCAGCTTTCAATTGAAAGCCTTGGCTGAAGTATTTGAAATTCAGGATTCACTGGCCATTTTAAAAGATTTATCACTCGATCAATTTAGAAACCAACATTTTTTATCTCTAAACTATGAGGATACACTTCCTCTTTTTATAGAATACTTCAAACTGGACACCTCTTTACAGTTTACTATAGCACAAAATCAGTGGTCAGTGTTAGAAAAAGAGTTACCGGATAGTTTTGATTTATCTGGCTATTTATCACAATTGAAGAACATACAGTCCTCCAACTTTGCTTATGAATACGATGAGCTGGAGCTGAATAGATTACAGAAACATAAGTTGCTTTTTACACAAGACAGCACAACACTATTAGAAGTGATTGCTTATACAGATACCTTGCAAGACAATTATTATTTACTCCATAGCTCTCAAAACAAACTTAATTATTTTCAGTCTGACACTTTGGGGCTGTATAAAAAAGTATTCCAATCAATCGATTCTGTTTTTAATGCTTTGATAGTAATTGATTCACCACTTGCTGTCCCATTAGAGAATTAAATCCTCCTGACGGACTCAATAAGTCAACAAAGATGATGCGACCCAATATTGGATTTTCCTCTTTTCCTTTTGGGGTGAAATATTGTTCAAAAGACACTTGAGCAGCAGTCGTTTTGGGATACATCAGTATGGCCTGTTGTGCTTCAAAATAGTGGGCATACACATACAGTTGTCTGAGATCTTCCATGCTGGGTTTCGATTGACTTAAATGCTTCCATTTCAAATCAATCACATAATTGCATTGTTGAGAGCGAATTACGATATCGGGTCTGAGGGTACGATCTTTCCAAAAGAGGGTAGTTTCCTGAAAACTTGGAGCCATCTCATTAGGTAAATGCACTGCTAGTTGGTGGACCAGCAAATCTTCGAACAACAGGTTCATGTCAAAAAGTATGGCCCATCCAGCTTGTTGGCCACTCTTATTGCCCAATACATGACTTTTACAAATCATTCTGGCAAGCTCTATAATGAAAGTGTGAGAACGATAGACAGCTATATTTTGCGGAACTTTTTCCACTACTTCGATCAATGGCTGACATTCTTTGAGTGTTGGAAGCATTTTAAGCAACTGATGGATTTTCTTTTGATTGCTTAATGAATTTTCCGGCCTTTGGTAAATATAATGTAATGCATAAGCATACAATTGAGCGCTCCAATGGGGATGATCCCCTTTTTCGTATTGCACCCAAATACCTTTTGAGTCAATGACTGCAAGCTTATTATTTTGATTGACCAAAGGGCGTCCTTTTAACCTACTTTGTTGTTGTTGAGTAGGCCTATAACTTTTTGGAAAGCCAACTTTCAATAAATGATCTTCAATACCAGAAATAATGAGCTGCACAAAATATTGCAATAAAGACCTGTTTTTGTGTGTATTCAAAGAGGCAATTCCACTTTTGTAAATTCGGTAAGATCTGGAGTGTGCCAACATTTCAATCAGTAGGGCCGACCAGGATTGTTGAATGTCAGGTATGGGTAAGTCGAGTTTGGGATAAATTTCAATACTCAG
>JBCBCD010000927.1:0-3208 GCA_038530915.1 Bacteroidota bacterium | reverse complement strand
TTGAGACAAAATCTTCTCGGTCAAAATGCAAAACTTATTTTTTTAGTTTTACTAACTATTCCTTTCTTTGAATTGAGTTTACATCTTAATCGCATCTGATTGTAGGATATGGCATTTAAGGTAATTTACCCTACACCCTACACCCTACACCCTACACCCTACACCAAATTGCAATTAACTTGTAGCATCATTAATTATCTAAGGTTTACTAATTTTTATTTTTAAAGGCATTGATTGCGGCTCGGGTAAAATCTGAAAGCACCAGTTGACCACTCATGGCGGCTCTTTTTGCGAGCAATTGGTCCCAATGGTAGGTGCCTTCCCAGAATACTTTTTTTAAGGCTTGCATAGCTTCTGGATTAAAGTTTAACAACTGATTGATTAGTTTATTAATGGCTTCATCCATATTTTCCGCAGAATCGTAGACTTCCATGAACAATCCTTTTTGCTGTGCCCATACTGCATCCATCCAGGCGGTTGCATTGATGGCCATATGTGAAAAAGCCGATGTTCCTACTTTTCTTTCTACAGCAGGACCAATAACAAATGGCCCAATTCCAATGGCTAATTCACTTAATTTGACAGATGCATATTGGGTGGCAAAACAATAATCTGTGGCAGCGGCAACTCCTACTCCTCCTCCAACAGCTTTGCCTTGAATTCTGCCTATTACAAGCTTAGGACATTTGCGAATGGCATTGATTACATTGGCGAAACCCATGAAAAATCGTTTCCCTTGTTCTAGATCTTCGATAGAAGAAAGTTCGTCAAAGCTAGCTCCTGCACAGAAGGTGCGATCACCACCACTTTTCAATAGAATAAGCTTTACCTTTTCATCAGAACCAGCTGATTCAATAGATTGTACCAACCTGGCCAACAATCTTCCCGGTAGTGAGTTATGAGCAGGATGAGAAAAAGTAATGGTAGCCAATCCATTTGCTTCAATGGCTAAATCGACACTTCCTTGTAAAAGCCTATTCTCAGTCATTTTCTTTAAGTTTTACCATGGTTAATATGGTTGCTATTGCTACGGTTTCATTGGTTTCATCATAAACATCTACCAGCCATTTGACTATGCCTTTTTTGAAATCTTCATCTTCTCTTTGTTCTTGCGCCACCTTCTCCTTCACCGTTAACCTAACTCCTATGGTCATACCTGGGTAAACAGGTTTGGTAAATCGACAATCTTCAAGACCATAATTGAGCAAGACAGGCCCTTTTTTAGATTCAACAAACAAACCGGCTGCTTTTGATAATACCCAGTAGCCATGTGCTACGCGTTGTTCAAAAATGGTTCCGTCTAAAGAGGTCGCATCCACATGGGCATAAAAACGATCGCCACTTACGTTGGCAAAGTTGATAATGTCGGCTTCTGTGACAGTGTGTTTGGCAGTAATTAAAGTTTCGCCTATTTCCAGTTCTTCGAAGTATTTCAAAAATGGATGCAGGCGATCTTCAGTTTGTGCTGCCCCATATTGGTACACATTGGTAACGGCAGTGATCATAGATGGATGACCCTGAATGGCAGTACGTTGTAGGTAGTGCTTGATGCCTCTTAATCCCCCCATTTCTTCACCTCCTCCGGCTCTTCCGGGGCCACCATGTGTTAGTAAGGGCATTGGAGAACCATGTCCGGTACTTTCAGGAGCACTCTCTTCATTCAAAATGAGTATGCGGCCATGATAGGGGGCAGACTCCATCACATAATGACGGGCTACTTTTTTATCGGCAGTTGCTATAGTACTAACAAGAGAACCCTTGCCGAGGTTGGCTATCGCACAAGCTTCTTCTAAAGAATGATAAGGCATAAGGGTACTTACCGGACCAAATGCCTCAATTTCATGCGAAGCTCTATTTTCTAATGGGTTTTCATTGAGTAATACAATAGGATGAAAGAATGCACCTTTGTCATACTCAGCTCCTTCCACTTCAAAATTGGATAAATGCCCATAAACGATATTACTATGTTGAGTCAGTGCTTCAACACTTTGACGAACCTTTTCCTGCTGTGCTTTAGAAACCAAAGCACCCATTCTTACACCTTCTACAGAAGGGGAACCAATCGTTGTTTTTGCCAGTTGTTGGCCTAAGGCAATTTGCACATCTTCTACCAAATGCTCAGGAACAATAATTCTTCTTACTGCTGTACATTTTTGCCCACATTTGGAAGTCATTTCTCTTCTCACTTCTTTAATAAACAGTTTGAAAGTTTCTGTACCAGGTAGCGCATCCGGCCCCAAAACAGCCGCATTCAAACTATCCGCTTCCATATTGAATGGAATGGAATTATTGATGATGTTGGAGTGTTGCTTCAACATTCTACCGGTATGAGCAGAACCTGTAAAAGTCACTACATCCTGGCTCGTGAGTGGATCTAAAATCCCTATTCCTTTTCCACAAATTAACTGAATCGCTCCTTCTGGAAGTATCCCGGACGCTATAATATCTCTAACCATTGCCTCTGTCAAAAAGGAAGTAACCTCAGAAGGCTTTACCACAGCAGGTACACCAGCCAGTAAGTTAACTGACAATTTTTCCAACATTCCCCAGATCGGGAAATTGAAGGCATTGATGTGAACAGCCACTCCATGTTTGGGAATCATCACATGATGACCAATAAAAGTACCTTGCTTGGAAAGGGGAGCCGTATCTCCATCGACATACAGGTAGTCATCCGGAAGTTGTTTGCGAAGACTTGCATAAGCGAAAAGTGTCCCTATACCGCCATCAATGTCTACCCAACTATCCGTTTTTGTGGCTCCGGTACGGAAGCTCAATGGATAATACTTCTTGCGAATGCTGTTAAGATGAAGAGCAAGCTTTTTGAGCATTAGTCCTCTTTCACGGAAAGTCATTTTTCTTAAGGCAGGACCACCAACAGTACGTGCGTAATTCATCGCAGCCTCAAAGTCTACATCCTCACTGCTACAAGTTGCAATCAAATCTCCGGAAATGGCGTCATATTGCGCAAATCCATCTCCTTGAGGTGGAATCCACTGCCCCAATAAATAATTGTGGGTCTTCATATATTTATTTGGTTAAGGCTTTTATCAACACATTCGAATGAATGTTCGTTAGCAAAGTTACATAATCAAAAACGCTAACACAAGAAAATAGTTGTTTTGCTAATAGTTTATTTGCGTATAGTTATTGACTTTAACAACCAACAACCAACAACCAACAACCAACAACCAACAACCAACAACCA
>JBCBCD010000926.1:0-3209 GCA_038530915.1 Bacteroidota bacterium | reverse complement strand
AAGTTGTGGCAATATTCGAATCCATACAGGAAAGGTTTCTAGAGGATCTAAAATAACCTGCTGTATTTCAAACAAGTCTACTGTAGTGATACTTTCACTTCCATTAACATCAGCTGATAAATATTCTCTTACATTTGTAAAAGGTTCAGTACCTGTTATGTGTTTAGATATTTCAATTATATCTTGAGTCGTTACCCCACAACCGTCATTACCACTAAAAGGGACCACTTTAATAGTATAGTCTGAATAGGGAAATGCAGAGAATCCATAATTTCCGTTGCTATTTGTGGTACCAGAATATGTTGGATCATCAAGACCAACTGAGTTAAACATTTCTGCTCTGATATTAACACTTTCAATCCCAATATCATCTAGTAGAAGTTGTCCATTAAAAGTTCCAGTAGGGACTGTAATAGATTTCTCCAATACTAGTCCAGGTATACTACAGACAATCCCTCCATTGTAAGAATATAGTAAAGTTCTAAGACTGATTTTAGGTGAATCAGTAACATCTGCATTAAAATACACTCTAGCAAGATGTACATTACCACTAGCAGTAAATGTGTTGATTCCAGATAAACTTCCTGAACTAGGGCTTGAATTTCCTCCCGATAACTGTGGGACAACTTGAGATTCAATATCCAAGTTTGTTTGTGAAGCTCCTCCAGATATACTGATATCTAAATTAAACGGGCCAATTATAGTAGAATTAGGCACGCCATCATAATAAATATCAACATACAATCGCCCATCTTCAGCTATAACGTCAGTAACCCTCAACGTACCAACACACTGAGCCTGTAAAAAACCAGTAAAAAATAACATAAGGAATAGAAAGCTTAGAAATGTTCTCATGAGGTAATAGTTTTTAGTTAATGAATATGATCTAATAATGAATACATACTTTTTCATGGCAAGTAATAGTGATTACATGCATTAATTTGAGGAAAACGAAATGAATTTGCGTATTTGTTAAAAAAAATGAAATTTTGAAAAAGCTTGTTAAGGTGAGCTGAGATAAGGGTTTAGCTCATTAACAAACTAGGGCTTTTTATTTTATACATTCACAATTTAAATAGGAATACCTTTGTTTGCAAATATATATACAGAGTTAACTAAATGATTTTTGTCAACTTTAGAGCAAGTTTATTACACAGTGTATTTAGCATTTGTCACGTATTAATTTTCAAAATGTAGAAATCCAAACATGCTCTTTAAAAGCAACAAAACGAAAAAGATAAGCATCTTAAATAAAAAAGGCCTTCCTAAAAACAGATTCTTAGTGATATGAAAAACCTTATTCTCACAATTATCTTGTTATGTGCTTGTTCATGCTTGATTGCACAAGTAGATATCTATGGTACCATAAGTAATGCTAATAGTGCTTTCCTTACAGTGAGCAAGTCGAGTAGTTACGATTTATCGGTATGGACAAATCAAACCAGAGATACCTTTCCCATCCAAGGAGATTCATTTGCCGTAAAAATAGAGTTGGCATCCGATGCGTTTCTTAGCCTAAATTTTCGACAGCCCAATAAACTGGGAGCAGGCTTCACTTTGATGGTGAGTCCAGGCGATCAAATTGGAATGCACATCGATTTTGCAAGATTGAAGGAGTCTAAAGACTATGCTTACGTTCAGTTTGAAGGGGATAATGCAGACGGGCATATTCCTTTTCTCAAATATCGTAGAAAACCATTGCGAGATCATTTTGAGGCTTTCAAAAAAATCTTTTCAGAAGGGGATGATGCTACTACACTTTTCCAAAAGTTTGAAGCGGAAATGGATAATCTGTTAATGCCCTACCAAACGTTACTTCTTTCATCCAGGATCAAAAAGAATTATTTTAAAAATGTATCTGATTTGATAAGGTCAGGAGCTGTTAGCTCAATCTTGAGTCAGGTCTATCGCAATTATTGGGCAGCTGATATGCGCAGTGAAGCGGAGCGACTCAAGTTTGTTGGATTACTCTTAGATTATACGCCTACTTTTGAGGAAGTGAATATTTTGTATGGTTCCCAATTCTATTATGCTGCCAATTGTTTTTACTATGAAAAGTTATTTGAAAAAGGGATATCACAACTCCCTCAAGATTATAAAGAAACGGATACCATCTTTACATTCAACAAAAAGCAATATACTTTAAAGGCTACCTTTAAAACGGCACTGTTAATAGAAGAAGAAAAGATTCAGGAATTCTATTTTGCCAACAATCTACGTCTTATGTATCAAGCTATGCAGGGAATGGCCAAAATGTATGACGAGACACTAGACTTTTTCAAAGCTAAATTTCCTCAAAGCAAATACACTGAGACGATAGAATGGGTACGTAAAGAAAATATTGCTAAAGCCCAGCAAACCAAACTTCAATATGATCCCTCCTATGAATTCATAGATGCACCTTACTATGATGCCTGGGATCGTCAGATTCTTGATGATGGCTATGAAATGAAGGATTTTGTTTTTGAAAAAGATGGGATCAATCTTACTCTTGGAACCTACTATATTACCATCTGGGCGACTTGGTGCCGGCCTTGCTTGGATGCTATGAAAGACAATTATCCGGTAGATAGCCTTTTGGATTCCAAAAACAGGAAGCGACTCTATATCTCCATTGACAAGCAAGAAGATTTCATGAAGTGGGCCAGTAAAATTGATCAATACCATTTGGGAGGATATCACGTTTTAGCCGGAAAAGAATTAAAGCAATATCTGAATAAAGAATTTGGCACTGGCCATTCAATAGCCATCCCTCGTTACATCATTATGAGAGATGGAGAGTTTGATGTAAGATCGGCTGCGTCACCTTCTGATTTTAATAGATTAAAGGAAGAATTGGAATCGCTACGAGAGTATTGATTTTATTTAAGCCAAAGAAAGCGCTACAAAAATAGCAATCACCAACATCACCACCAATACAACTGCAATAAAGGTATTGGCATTGTTGCGGTACTTATTAAACAGGTACTCCATCGCATCTCGCCATTCAATGCCATTGGCAATGGGTTCATAAGCCATGACCATATACTTATTATTGCCCAGCTTTTTTTGGTCGCCATGTTTATCCAGTATAAAAAAATGGTCATCCTGGAAAATGCCAATAAGTTGTTGCTGGATATGAACGGCGAATCTGAATTGTATGACCTGGCTTTCCTGGATGACCATTTTTTTATACTGGATAAACATGGCGACCAAAAAAAGCTGGGCAA
>JBCBCD010000925.1:0-3211 GCA_038530915.1 Bacteroidota bacterium | reverse complement strand
TAAAGTAACAAGTTGAGTAGGTTTTTAGGTTTATTATTTTTTTCACCGCAGAGTAACGCAGAGGTTCGCAGAGTTAGTTTTATAGCTTCTCGATTAGAAAAATCAAAGAAATTAAAGTAGGATCAAGCCCACTACACCCTACACTCTACACCATATCAGAGTCCGTTATTGTTTACGATGAGCTCTGCGAGATCATACACCATTACGTTTTCCTCTTTATTCTTATTCGTCACGCCGTCTTGCATCATGGTGATGCAGAAAGGGCAATTGGCAGCTATGATTTCTGCACCTGTGTCCAGGGCTTCCTCTACCCTTTCGATGTTGATGCGCTTGTCACCGGGTTCGTCTTCTTTGAACATTTGTGCTCCACCAGCTCCGCAGCATAGGCCTTTGGTGCGACAACGTTTCATTTCTACCAGCTCATTGTCCAGGGTTTCTAATACTTTTCTAGGTGCTTCGTATACGCCATTGACACGGCCAAGGTAGCAAGAATCGTGGTAGGTGATCTTCTTGCCTTCAAAAGCACCACCTTCTTTCATCTTAATGCGACCCTGATCGATCAATTCTTGTAAAAGTTGTGTGTGGTGGATGACATCGTAGTTACCACCCAGAGCCGGATATTCGTTTTTCAAAGTATTGAAACAGTGCGGACAAGCCGTTACTATTTTTTTCACCTCATAGCCATTCAGTACTTCTATGTTTTGCAAAGCGGACATCTGGAAGATGAATTCATTGCCTGCTCTTCTAGCCGGGTCTCCGGTACAACTTTCTTCATTACCCAGGATGGCATAGTTCATCCCTACTTCATTTAAGATCTTGCAAAAAGCTATGGTTACTTTTTGGGCTCTCGCGTCGAAACTTCCTGCACAGCCTACCCAAAAAAGAATTTCTGGTTGGTTTCCATTGGCTGTTAGTTCAGCCATTGTTGGTATTTTCATATTTATGTTAGGTTTCTAATTGTCAAATAAAAAATCCCCCCCTAGCACACTCATAAGGGGATATTAGTGCTTAGCCATTCGCTAAATCTTTCGCCCACTGGTCTCTTTCTACCGGCATAGACCACACCGCCCCACTGTTTTCAATACTATTAAACATAGGCAACCAATCAGAAGGACCTTCTGACAGCGTCAATATCTCGTAGCGACGCATTTTAAGTATTGGATCTAAAGGATTGATCAGTACCGGACAAGCTTCCACACATGCGTTACAGGTTGTACAAGCATGCAGTTCTTCTTTGCTGATAAAATCAAAAAGTGATTTTCCATCGTCGAAGTTTTCGGCAGTTAATTTTACGCCTTCCGCTTTTAAGTCCTCACGGATGTATTCAATATTGCCAGAATCTAATTTAAGTCCGATATCGGTGGCTCTATCGCGTATATCCATTAGAATTTTACGTGGAGAAAGCTTTTTACCAGTCATATTGGCCGGACAGACGGAGGTACAGCGACCACATTCTGTACAAGCATAGGCATCCATAATGTTTTTCCAGCTTAAACCTGTTACATCTTTTGCCCCAAATTCCGGTAATTCTGCCTCCATATCCATTTCACCTGTATCTTCAATCAAGCCCATCATGGATTTTACTTCATTCATGATCTCGGGCATGTTTTCCATTTCGCCACGTGAGTTGAGTTTAGCATAATAAGTATTTGGAAAAGCCAGAAGTATGTGCAAGTGCTTAGAAAATGGTAGATAATTCAAAAAAACAAATACCACCAGTATGTGTCCCCACCAGCCAATGCGCTCCAAGGTATGCAAAGTTGAGTCTGAAAATCCTTCAAAAAGAGGACTTACAAATTGACTGACTGCAAATCCATACTCATTGTCGTGCAATGCCATATCTGCACCATTCATGGTAAAAATGAAGCCAATCAATAAAACCTCCAGGTAAAGAATAATATTGGCGTCCAAGGTAGGCCAGCCTTTCATCTCAGCTTTTGTGAAGCGAGGTATTTTCAAGGCATTTCTTCTGATCAAAAAGATGATTGTACCTACAAATGCTAAAACAGAAAGTACTTCAATGAAACTAATAATAAAAGTGTATAAACTTCCCAATAAAGGCCAAAAGAAACGATGTATACCCGTTGCCCCATCGATCAGAATTTCAATCAACTCGACTTGAGTGATCACAAAGGCTACATAAATGAATAAATGTAAGACAGCAGGTATCCAGCGCTTGAACATTTTGGATTGTCCAAAAGCTACTAAGGCAACATTTTGCCACCTTTGAAGACTGTCACCTGTGATTTCCTCCGGCTGACCGAGTAAGATATTCCTTCTTATCTTTAAGAATTGTCTGGCTGCTAAGCCAAAGGCCACAGCACTAACAGCAATAAAAATGATCGATTGAAGCATAGAAATTAATTTTCAGCGAATATTCGCTAATATACAAACTGTCGATATAAGATGAAAGTATTAGCTAAAAATACGATTGAAAGTGTAAAAGTGGATAAGTTTATTAGTTTAGTGTTGTAAATTATAGCTTTTGTTATTCATAATTTTGGAACCACCTTCTTACAATGCTGTAAGAATTTGATTTATACAAATTCATCACGAACATGGAAATTTTAACAGAAAAGCAAATTTTACAGAAGACCAAGCGATTAGCCATTGAATTGTTGGAACACAATTACAATGAAGAAAAGCTTTATCTCATTGGAGTGAACAATAATGGGGCAAAATTTGCGGACATGTTGGTGACCGAATTGAAGAGAATTACCGCTATAAAAATTATCCAGTCTCACATACGTCTAAGTCCAGCTAATCCCATCGATTCGCCGATTAACTTAAAGATTGACAAAAATGAGTTACTTGGTCAAACGGTGGTAGTAGTTGATGATGTTGCCAATAGTGGTCGGACTCTTTTCTATGCCTGTAAACCTTTACTGGATACCTTGCCCAAGAAATTAGAAACGGTAGTTTTGGTAGATCGAACCCATAAATCTTTCCCTATTAAAGTAGACTATGTAGGGATGTCTTTGGCAACTACCTTATTAGAAGATATTGATGTAAGGATTAGGAATGTGGAAGAAATGAGTGTGCATTTGGTTTGATGTCTTTTTATCTTTTTATCAGTTCGATTTTCTTGCTTACTAATACAATTTTTCTGACCATTTTTTTGAACCGCAGAGGTACTGTGTTTAAATCCAAATAAACTGAATGTTTTTTTATATTTTTAAAGTCCAAGGAAGAGGCATTTGTAAGTCCTCTA
>JBCBCD010000924.1:1512-3212 GCA_038530915.1 Bacteroidota bacterium | reverse complement strand
CAAAGCCACCTCCTTTGATGAGGGCACCAAGCAATAAGTTGATATCGGAACCAGTCCCCAGTTTTTTATCCCGTCCATCGACCAATCGCTGGGTCCCTAAGGGAGCATAAAATCCATCCCATTTTACCTCAGACTGAATATATTGGAAGATGGCCTTCATTCTGTCTTCGGGTCGGCGAATTCCCCTAGTTATTGGCCTACGATATAGTGTAGGAGCCAACTTCACTCACTTCATTTTAAACGAAGTAACCGGCCTAGGGGATGGTGGAGAGGAAACCATTACGAATACCAACATTATTAGTATAGGATCTCCATTTAGAGCCTATTATGGATATCAGGCGATTGGCATTTTCCAAAGTATAGAAGAAGTAGCTAATGCTCCTACTCAATTTGGTAATGCGAATACAGGGCCCGGTGACATCAGATATGCCGATATATCAGGTCCTAATGGTGTTCCAGACGGTGTTGTTGATGCAATGGACAGAACCATTATTGGCAATCCTAATCCGGATTTATTACTCAACTTTAATGCTTCTATTGAATACAAAGGCTTTGACCTGAATATTTTGTTACAAGGTGTTAGTGGAGTAGATCGCTTGTTAATGGGTAATGGTAATTTACCAATGGCAGACAACAGAAGTAACGCATTAGAATATTGGATAGACAGGTGGACTCCTGAAAACCCAAGCACTAACTTACCTCGAGTAGGTGGACAGAATAATACCATTGTATCTACTTTTTATATACAAGATGCTTCTTACTTAAGAGTAAAAAACCTGGAGGTTGGATACAGCCTTCCCAATAGTCTTTTACAACGTTTCAACATACAAAAGCTTAGGGTATTCGTAGGTGCTCAAAACCTTTTCACATTCACAGGTTTGGAATTTTTTGACCCTGAAAGAGCAAATGGTAATCAAAGCAACAGAAATGCTCCATTGTATCAAACCGTAACATTCGGTGTAAACTTAAAACTATAATAATCCAATGAAAAGAATAATATTATCTCTAATTATCATATTTACGTTCACTCAATGTAGTGATGACTTTTTGGAGCGCTCGTCTCCAACTCAAATTGCAGAAGACAATTTTTGGACCAGTGAGTCAGATGCATTCTTGGCATTGAATGCAGTGTATTCCACTTTACAATCAAGAAATATGTATGGTGGCAACTTGAATGGTTGGCAAGGTTTTCCCGGGTTCGACAACTTGGGTGATAATGCATTCAACCAATTCAAGTGGGAAGGTCCCGGCCGTTTTATGGAAGGCACTTATGATCCGTCGCTTGGTCCTACTGAAGCCATTTGGAATGATCTTTATCAGGGCATTGCTCGCGTCAATTCTGTCATTGCCAATGTAGAGGACATCTCTGTAGATTTAATCTCACAGGAAACAAAAGAAGCATTAGCCGGACAAGCTTACTTTTTAAGGGCGCTGTTTAATTTCAACTTGGCATTATATTTTGAAGATGCTCCACTAATCACTGCTCCACAAACATTAGAAGAGGCTTTTGTAGCCAAAAGTCCATTCGATCAAATTATTGCTCAGGTGGTAGAAGATTTGAAGTTAGCTGTCAATTCATTACCGGAGTCACATCCGAGCAACCTATTTGGATATGCAACAAAACGACCTGCAGTGCGATAGCTGGAAAGAGTACACATATACAAAAAAGAATAAACCGGTGAATATGGAGTACTGTCTCT
>JBCBCD010000924.1:0-1502 GCA_038530915.1 Bacteroidota bacterium | reverse complement strand
AAACGAATAGAAAATACGATTTCAGGAGAGTCTTCGCCAGCTTCTGTAAAGAGTGCTGCATTGGGATTGCTGGCAAGAGTACAATTGTACAATCAAGAATATTCCGGTGAATTTGGAGTACTGTCTCTAACTCAACAAATCTTGGGCTTAGGATATGATTTACATCCTGATTATGCAGAACTCTTTACAGAAGCTGGCGAAGACTCTCCTGAAATCGTATTTTCTATTCGTTTCCTAAGAGGTGATGATACCAATAATGGCGAAATTTTTTCAGCCACTTTTTTAGGCACACCAAAGGTCGACCAAAGGCCAATGCCTAATTTAGTGAATGACTATTATTGTACAGATGGCTTGCCAATTACTGAATCCCCTTTGTACAATCCAGATAACCAACGTGAAAATAGAGATCCAAGAGCACTGGCTACTATTTATTTCAGTGGCGACCAATATTTGGATGAACCAGTAAGGGTTTTTCCTGGTAATGGTCCTACCAGGTATGGTATGAGAAAATACATTCGAAGAGGCCCTGATGCTGAAGGAAATGCAGTTTTTGGCGAAGGTTCTCAAGACTTTTATGTCATCAGATATGCCGATGTTTTGTTGATGCGTGCCGAAGCAATGGCCGAAACAGGTGATATTGCAGGAGCTACTGCTTTAGTCAACCAAATAAGAGCACGTGTAAATATGCCTGCTGTAGAAGATGTCGAAGGAGCAGTTAACCAAGCACAAATGATAGATATAGTTAGACATGAACGAAGAGTAGAATTAGCATTAGAAGGACTGCGTTTTATGGATTTAAAGCGTTGGGGTACTGTTGAAGAAGCTTTCCAAAGAGCAATAGCAGACCCTGTAGGACCTTATAATCCTCAATATTTAGGTGAAAAATCTGAAGTTTTTCCAATTCCACAATCTGAAATAGATGTTAATTCTAATTTGACCCAGCACCCGGCTTGGTAACCCTTAAAAAAGAAAAATCATGAAAAAGCTATTAATATTAATTCTTCCCTTACTTTTTGCATTTAGCTGTGAAAAAAATGTCATTGGAGATTTTGGTGATCCTGTTTTTGTAGATGAAACAGAAGATGCCATCAATAAAAAAGGAGCCGCCTTTGCAAATCGCACAAAGGCATGGTCTCATAAAACAAATCAGGTAGGCGCCCATTGGATGTACAGTTGGGGTAATGTAATGCGAGAAGAAATTCCTGAAAATGTAGAATTTGTTCCTATGTTTTGGGGAAAAGGATCGGTTACTCAAGAAAACATAGATCGCATTAAGCAACAAGTAGCCGCTGGTGATGTCAAGTATGTGCTTGGTTTCAATGAGCCCGACGGTGCTGACCAAGCCAATATGAGTGTAGATGAAGCTATTGCATTATGGCCTCAGTTAGAGGAAATCGGAGTGCCCTTGGTTTCACCCGCTACTGTCAACCCAACCAACCAGTGGATGAAAAACTTCATGGCAAAAGCTGATGAATTGGGTTTAAGAATAGATTATGTAGCAG
>JBCBCD010000923.1:0-3212 GCA_038530915.1 Bacteroidota bacterium | reverse complement strand
GCGCAATGGCTTATGAATACTGACAAAGCTCATTTTGAGTTTCGTAGCCATAGCTATATTCAAGAATGGGGTTGGGGCCCTATTCTTTGAATCTAAAAAATAGCTGAAGCTCAGGATTTATAATGCATTGTGCGCAAGTAGGTGAGAAAACTTTAGACAACTTCTTTAAAAGCAATCAAAGCATTATGGCAAGTATCACACTAAAAATTAATGGAAAAGACCATACTGGGGAAGTAGAAGACTCCATTCCTTTGCTATGGGTTATTCGAGATATCTTTGGATTGACCGGGACAAAGTATAGCTGTGGAATAGGTCAATGCGGTGCATGCACCGTCCTATTGGATGGTCAGGCTATACGCTCTTGTAGCATTCCCGCCCAAGCTTGTGAAGGAAAGACTATAGAAACCATAGAAAGTGTAGAAGAAAGTCCTTTCAGGAAATTACAAGAATTATGGATAGCTCATCAAGTACCTCAATGTGGCTACTGCCAAAGTGGACAAATCATGAATGCTATTGGCCTGCTTCGATCCAATCCAGCACCCAATAAAGAAGAGATTCTTAGTGCAATGACCGGAAACATTTGTCGATGCGGAACCTATCCAAGAATTCTTAAAGCCATTCAATCATTTGTTAACGAAAAAAGCTAAATCCCTCGAGTATGAAAACAAGCGTTTCAAGGAGAAGATTTTTAAGGGAATCCGGCATAGCAGGAGGAGGGCTTATTATTGGACTTAACCTCATGCAAAGTTGTGTTGATCAGGTAGAAACATTGCCAGTCTTACAAGAACCCTTGGTCATTTTACAAAACGGTTTTGAAGCATCCGATGCATCTCCAATCACAGACTTTCTTCAAATTCGGTCTGATGGCAATATCTTTCTCAGTCTTTCCAAATATGAGATGGGTCAGGGTGTGAGCACAGGTCTTTCTTCCATTCTTGCAGAAGAGCTTGAAGCAGATTGGGAAAAGGTTAATATCAAATATGTCAAATCCTCTTTTAGTGATTCAGATATCACGGGTGGGAGTACAAGTACTCTGCTACATTGGGATTTGCTGCGAAAGGCAGGGGCGTTTGCCAAGCAACTTCTAATCGAGGCAGCGGCCAGAGAATGGTCAGTTTACAAAAATCAATGCCTCGCAAAAGAAAGCTATGTGTACCTCAGAGGTAGTGAGCAAAAACTATCATACGGGGAATTAGCCTCAAAAGTAGAAGTACCAGAAAACTACAGTGAGCAATTTGATCAAGTTGCTCTTAAGTATCGCTCAAAATTCAAGTTGGTAGGCAAATCATTAGCTAGTAAAATCATTCCTGATATTATCACCGGAAAACATCCTTACAGCATAGACGTGAGGCTTCCGGGCATGAAATATGCAGCAGTACTTCGATGTCCTGTTTTTCATGGAAAACTCCTTGACTTCGATTCCTCTGATGCACTAAAAGTTCCTGGTGTTGAAAAAGTAGTCCCCATCCAAGGGATGATCCTAGATGATGCCACACACATTAGAGATGGGGTTGCTGTCATTGCCAATACGACTTGGGCTGCATTTCAGGGAACAAAAGCTATAAAAGCAGAATGGGACTTGGGGGAAAGAGCAAAAATTAAACACGATCAATTTGTAAAAGATTGTTTGGATAAGCTTGAAAATAAAAAAGGAACTTCCCTTTTAAGCGTTGGAAAAAGATTGTCAGCATCCGAACTCGATCAGCAAATCTCTTACACTTATGAGTTTCCTTATCAGCATCACGTGTGCATGGAACCACTGAATGCTACAGCTCATTTCAAAGGCGATTCTTGTGAAATGTGGGTAGGTACCCAATCTGCCGATAAGATCATTGCGGATCTTCAAAAGTATTTTGACCTAGCAAAAGAGCAGATTAAAATTCATTGTCACCCAAGCGGTGGTGGTTTTGGTTTGCGCTATTCTTCTGCTTATGCCTTAGAATCAATGGTCGTCTCAGAAGCTGCCGGAGGAGAATTAGTAAAAATGTGCTATTCAAGAGAAGATGATGTCAAGTTTGATTACTTAAACCCTTTTGAAATCAACAAGCATACCTTCGGAATCAAGGATGGAAAGGTAGTACAATGGGAAATGAAATCAGTCATGGACAACTGGGGGGGATTGCTGAGTTGGTTGTTCTACGATATTCCCAATCGGTTTACCAGTGAGATTAAAGTCAATGGGTTTACACAGGTCGGCCCCTGGCGATCTGTCATGGCTAATGCAGAAGGCTTTTCTACAGAATGCTTCGTTGATGAAGTAGCACATGAACTAGGAAGAGATCCTTTAGAGTTTAGACTAAGTCTTTTGCCACGCAATAAGATCATTGATTTTGGTCACTCGCATGCATGCAAACTCAGCAGAATGAGAGGTGCATTAGAATTAGTAGCCCAAAAAGCCGAGTGGGGAAAGTCAATGCCTGAAGGTAGCGGACAAGGTATTGCGGTCTATCCTTATATGCATGGCAATGGTTACGGTGCAGCAGTAGTGGAAGTAGCTACAGAAGAAGGCGAGATTAAGGTAAAAAAGGTTACTACCGCCATTGATTGCGGATTAGTGGTTAACCCTAACTTAGTGAAGCAACAAATGGAAGGAGGCGTCATTTGGGCTTTATCAGCTATTTTTTATGGTGGAGCAGAATACGAATTAGGAGTAGCTACTAGAAGTAATTTTCATGACAATAAGGTCTTAAGAATCAATGAAGTGCCAGAAATCGAAGTGTACATCTGCGAAAATGACGAAGAACAACCTTGGGGTGTAGGAGAGATTGCCGGTCCAGTCATTTATCCTGCTACTTGCAATGCAATATTTGCAGCAACGGGAGAGCGTGTACGAAAACTACCATACGTATAACTTTACTGCCTACTCTTTAGCTCTTTTCGAACTTCTTTTAATTCCGGATAAATGGTTGCTGGTCCACCTAAGGTACAAATAGCGATGGTCAATAACGGCCAATCTATTTCTTCCTTAATTAAGTAGTTGCGAATGCCAAAAAAGAATAAGCCAATAATCAATGGTATAAAAATACCAATCATCACTTTATCATAACCAGTTTTTTACTCTTTTCGCTTTAGAATTCCTAATGATCACTATTCCTATTGTGAGCATAATTATACTCAGGATTACACCAAAAATTCCAAATTGACTAGACAGGTGATATTTATCAAAAGTATGGGCCATTATCATTATTCTTTGGTCAATTGTGAGGTTGTTT
>JBCBCD010000922.1:0-3220 GCA_038530915.1 Bacteroidota bacterium | reverse complement strand
AAACGTCCACTACAAAATTAATCTAGTAGACTCATCACCTCACGGCGTGTGGTGATGAGTCTACTCTAATATCATTAAACCCAAAACTGTTACACTTTTGTTATTTCTTCTCCATTTAAGAACTTAATACTTATATTAGGTCTCCATTTAAGAAAATAATAGACTATGAAAGGATCTTACTTAGGAGAATTCCAGGAAATTGTTTTACTGACCATCTTGATTTTAGAAGACCAGGCTTATGGTGTGAAAATACAAGAAGAGATCAGCAATAGGTTGGAAAGAAAAATAAGCAGAGGCGCTTTGCATACCGCCTTGACCCGTCTACAGGAAAAAGATTTTATTTCTTCTGCTATGGGGGAAGCTACTGCCGTGAGAGGAGGAAGAAGAAAAAAGTTCTACACCGTCACCAATCAGGGGAAAAAAGCTTTAAAAACAGCCAAAGAAATGCGGGATCAACTTTGGGATGCCTTGCCCAACATCAATTGGGATACTTCTTTTCGTTTAACCTAAAGTGAAATTTCATGCAAGAACATCACCCGCCAACATTTTACCAAAAACTCCTTAAATGGTTTTGCCATCCTTCCTTTTACGAAGAGTTAGAAGGGGACCTCTTTGAACATTTCTATTCCGACTATGAAGAAAAGGGTCTGCAGTATGCCCGTAGAAGATATAAAACTGAAGTCATCAAGTTATTCCGCCCCTCAGTTATCAAAAACATATCACTCAATTTTTTAACAATCACACCGGCTATGTTTAAAAACTATTTAAAAATGTCTTTCCGCAATTTGTGGAAACACAAAGACAGCAGTATTATCAATATACTGGGACTTACTGTTGGAATCACAGGTTGTTTACTGATAGCAATCTATGTACAGGATGAACTAAAATATGATCAATTCCATCCGGATAAAGATCAATTGTACAGAATTTATGTCGAAGCTGAAAGGAGTAGTATACAAGAGATCAATGCAATATCTTCCCCAATGTTTGCTGCTACTTTAGAAGGGTATCCAGAAGTAGATTATGCCTTTAGAATGTTTGAGGTTCTGGGTAAGCGATTATTTACTCAAGGAGAAGAATCCTTTTTGGAGGATAAAGCCTTTTTTGCTGAACCTGAAGTCTTCGATTTTTTTCATCTGCCTTTAAAATATGGAGACTCCAAGACTGCATTATCAGAACCCAATACTGTTGTACTTACAGAACAGCTTGCCAACAAATACTTTGGAGATACTGATCCAATTGGACAGGAACTTAGCATTCAGGGAAATCAAGTTAAGGTAAGCGGGGTTTTGGAGTCCTTGTCTCCTCACTTTCATTTGGATTTCAATTTTCTATTTTCTTTTGAAGACCTCAATAATATGGTTTCTCAAGAGCGAATGCAAAGTTGGATTTGGCAAGATTTTGCGACCTATTTTAAAATGAAAGAAGGAACAGATTCTGAGCAATTAGAAGCAAAGTTACAAGCATTTGCTGAAGAGACCATTCATCCTATTACTCTTGAAAGGGAATATTTGTATACTCCATACATCCAAGCCGTCAAAGATATTTACCTCTATTCCGGTTCCTTCAAACGGGATATTGCTATTAAAAGCAATCACATTTACGTTAAAGGGCTGATCGGTATTGGTTTTTTCCTTTTACTCATAGCTTGTATCAATTTTATCAATTTGGCTACAGCCAAAGCAGTACGAAGAAGTAAAGAGGTGGGGGTAAGAAAAACAAGTGGGGCAATTAAATCTCAATTGATTGTTCAATTTATCACAGAAACTGCTGTGATAGTAAGTATAGCACTGCTATTCGCCTTAGTGCTGACTATTATTTTCCTACCACAAATCAATGTTTTTTCCGAAAAAGAACTAAGTATTTTCAACTATTTCAAACCACAGTATGGCTTACTTTTATTAAGCTTTGTACTCATTGTTAGTATATTGGCAGGTAGCTATCCCGCCTTTATTTTATCAGGTTTTAAACCTGCAGATGCCTTAAAATCAGCAAGATTAAGCGCCTCCAACCATGTAGGGTTTTTAAGGAATGGATTGATTGTTCTGCAGTTTAGTTTATCGATTTTACTAATCATTAGCGTATTAATTGTTTCCCAACAGGTAAGTTACCTAGCTAAAAAAGACCTTGGTTTCAATGAAGAGGCACTTATGTTTTTCCAGTTAAGAGGCAGTCTTTATGATAATATAGAGGAGGTTAGCGATGAATGGTTGAGGTTGCCACAAGTAGAAGCAGTATCTGCTTGTTTTGGAGTACCGGGAGATATTATTTCAGGAGATATGCTTATGATACCTGGGCCAGAAAGGAAGACACATCCGGTACGATTATTCAATGTAGATCACAATTATATATCAACCATGCAGCTCGAAGTAATTGCAGGACGTGATTTTTCTAAAAAACAAAGTACCGATGAGTCTCAGGCTTTTATCCTTAATGAAACAGCCATCAAAGCCTTTGGACTTGGGAACAGTCCGGAAGAAGCCATTGGAAAACCTATTGAATGGGATATGTGGCATTATCCGGACAGTATAAAAAGAGGTAGAATCATTGGAGTCGTTAAAGACTTCAATTATGAAAGTCTGCATGCAACAGTTACTCCCGCCATGATACAAATCTATCCAGAATCAAATCGAACGCTGGTTTTAAGAACCCAAACTGAAAATCTTTCACAAACTATAGCTGAAGTAGAAAGGGTATGGGATTCCTTTGATACAGGTTTTCCCTTGGACTATCAATTTGTAGATAGTCGCTTGGCTGCTATGTATAAAAAGGAGCAGAGCTGGAATACGCTCTTATGGATAGGCACCATACTTGCCATATTTATAGCATCGATTGGAGCGCTTGGATTAGCTGTATACGCCATAGAACAAAGGCGTAAAGAAATTGGTATACGTAAAGTACTTGGTGCATCTGTAGGTCAAATCGTAAGTTTAGTCTCGAAACACTTCTTGCTGCTTATACTTTTAGCCTTAGTAATAGCATCACCTTTGACCTGGTATTTTATGAACGATTGGTTAGATAATTTCGCTTATCGCATTCATATACAATGGTGGATATTTCCTATTGCTGGTCTGGTAGCCCTTTTGGTTGGAGCAGTCACTGTTGGTACTCAGGGATTTTTTGCTGCACTGAAAAGTCCGGTTAATAGTATTAGAAATGAATAAATGCTTAGCTTTAAAAGAGGCTGTCTCATCCTACGGATTCGCCAGCCAATTTTATA
>JBCBCD010000921.1:0-3220 GCA_038530915.1 Bacteroidota bacterium | reverse complement strand
TATAAAGAAAAAGTGTTGGCAAGAATTTTTTAAAATAAAGAATAGGCGTCTATCTCTTTCACCCTTAACGATATAGACGCCCCTCGATTACTTTCCAATTTAGTCATCTTCGTCAAATTCTTCTCTTGGTAGAAATTCCCATAGATCATCAAACCTAAATGATCCGCTTCTACCAGTTGTAACATACGCTCTTCCGTTTATTGTAAACCCAACAGCATCCAGTCTACTGCTGCCTTCTATTTCTGTTTTTTCTTCCCACTCATCATTTAGCGGATTGTATTCCCAAACTGTAGATAAAATTCCTCCGGAGGAACCACTAATGACATAGCCCATCCCATCCAAAGCAATAGCTACTGCTCCATGTCGAAAGATGTTATAGTCATCTTCCTCATCAATGTCTAGTTTTCTTGTCCATTGTCCACTTATATCATCATACTCCCAAAAATCAAATTCGTATGCACCATTGCTCCTGCCAGTACCCACATAGGCTTTGTCATCTATCACAAAAGCTACCGCATCTTCTCTTTTGGAACCACCGATACTGACAATCTGTTCCCAAGTATCAGTTTGCGGTGTATAGCGGTAAAAATCTTTCAAAAAATTGCCATCGTATCCACTTCCAATGAAGCCCCTCTCATTTACTGCAAAGGCAACCGCATTGTAACGTGCAGAGCCCATAAAGTCAGATTTGCGTTGCCACATCTCTCCACTTGCTGCATTGGGATCAAATTCCCAAAAGTCTTTGTATTCCTGATCCAGATCACTATCATATCCGGTACCTACATAGCCTTTTCCATCCACACTAAAAGCAACAGCAGCAATTCTACTAGGGCCGGGAAAGCTATCTACCCTTTGCCAAAAATCCAGTTGTGCATCGTATCGCCAAAAATCCGTGAGAAAATCATCCCCATCAAAACCCAAACCGACATAGGCAAAGTTGCCAATTGTAAAACTTACCGCTCCGGAACGAGTTACACCTTCAAAATCTGATCGTTGAATCCAGTTTCCCAATAATTCATCGTCGTCATCATCGAGGCAAGCCGTAAACGAAAGTGCAAGCATTGCCAATAGCAATATTTTTGTAATTCCAATTTTCATCTTTGTATTAGATTAGTTTTAAGAGATAAACAATAAGCTGTACTTCCGCCTCATCTTCAGATTGATTGAGGATCAATCGATCTACCGAAGCATTGTCTTCAGTGATATTGAAAAGAATGGCAGTTTCTATATCGTCAGCTGTATATAATTCTGATTTAAAATAGTCTGTGATATCTACTTCGTAATAAGTATCACGACCAAACTCAGTATCCAGATTAAGAATGGCATTGCTTGGATTATTAGCAATGAATTCATTGTCACCATCTACGATAGTTGTCCTAATAATATCTGGTAAATCATTATCTTCTGTGTAAGGGTCTTCTATAGGAGTAAATCTTAACGTTGCACTTGAAACTATAAAATCATCACTTGATTCCAAAAGACTCGAAAGCTTCGGGAATGCCACCCGAATGGACAAGCCATTTCCTGCTTGTAAAAAGGCATTCCCAGCAAGCGAATATTCATTAAGTGTTTGTACATCCGTAGAATCAAATATTTCTAGTATAGACTGTTGATAATCTGTACCAATATGGTTGAAATAAACGCGAAAGTCTTCTTCCAAAGAATAAGTCAATACTCTTTCCTGAGTAGGCAATACAGCATTATCTGAGAAATATACTTTCAGTTGACAAGAAGCAGGATTTAAGCCTAAGACAACCGCAGCCCTTTCTTGTTCTGTCAATAAAGTCCAGCCTTTAAAGCGATCTAAGAAATCCGAATCAATGGCAATTTCATCCTCATCATCTACGATTAATTGGAAAAAGCTGCGCCCAAAATCATCATCCAAGCGAATTTCATAAGTCTCATTGCGCCTTGGCCTTGGGAAAAAAGAACGGCTTCCCAATGGCACTGGCTGAAATAAAAAACGACTAGTATTAAAGAAACCATCTTCCAAATCCATTTCTTCAGTCACTTCATGAATAGAGATGGTCAACTGTTGAGTCGTATCAAAATAATAATAGCCATCTAGAGTAAACGAAAAAGTCATGGAATCGAATACTACACTAGACTCTTCTAAAATTGCAGTAGAATCTATGCTTAACTGAAAGTATGGTTGAGCAACCATCTCCCCAAACATTTCATCTTCATGCCGCCCAACCAATAAACGCCCTGGTTGAAATGTATCAAAACTATCTACTCTGTAAGTGGACAGGGCCATAGAAATGGTATCTACTGGAAATAAATTAAAAGATTCATCCTGAAAGCTATCTGCCCCAATATCACTGGGCAATTCACATGAGTACAGTAGGCCAGCCAAAAGAATAATTTTGACAGCAGCAGCTTTTAGGCCTAGTATTTTTATTTGTTGATCTTTCACAATTATCATTCAATTATTTGAACCCAAGTAGCAACTCATTCACAGCAGAAAAAAATGATTTCAACCTATTGAGCTAATTTCTCAACCAATGAAAATATGGGCTCAAATGCGCTTTCATTGATACAATCCACTTATAGGTTGATAAAAAAAGTACCTGGGTTGAAAGCCTGAAAGCTCATTACAACGCCCTCTGTTTTTCTCTACTCTTATTGTTTTGGATCTTTTTTTAATCCATCTAAAAATGAAAATCATGAGGTCTAAGTTATTTCTTCTTATGCTCACTCTTCCAACATTCCTGTTTTGTCAGACTCAATCCAATAGTTTCTATTCTGCCTATGGAATAGGAGTACCTGTGAATACTCATTTCGGTCTGGTTGAAGGATTGAGTGGTACTGGTATAGGTTTAAGGCTTCCATTCAGTATCAATACCAAGAATCCAGCAGCTTTAAATTCGGTACAGGAGCCATTTACTTCCATCTTGAGTACTGGTTTTGATATGGAATTCATTCAGGTAAGAGACGAGAGTGAAAGTGGTTTTACAGGTGGTGGTGGACTTACTCATCTCGATTTGTGGTTAAAGTTAAATTCTAAATGGGCAATCAATCTTGGGATTAGCCCTTTTAGTGAAGTCAATTATTCTATTATAGCAGAAAGGTTCTTTGAGCCAGAAGGACGGGATTATCTAGTTTTGTATGAAGGCGATGGAGGAATAACACAGTTCCGATTGGATCAATCTTATGAAATACTCAAAAATCTAAACCTGGGCTTAAGTGGCTTTGTCTATTTTGGAAGCATTACAAAATC
>JBCBCD010000920.1:0-3231 GCA_038530915.1 Bacteroidota bacterium | reverse complement strand
CTATCACCATGAATTGACAGAATCGTTAAACATCAACTTCTTCAATTACTTGATAGATGAATCTTACAGTGCGAATGCAGGTACTTTAAATTACTGGGGAACAGCTGAAGGTGGACGATTGAGAAACTTTTCAATAGGCAATGTTGAATTGCGAGGCAACAATGGTGTGACCAGTTTAAATATGGGTTTTGATACAAGAAAAACGAATTATGGGTTTGGCAATATTGACATCAATAATAAGGCGAGAGATCTATATGTAGCCTTACATCATCAGTGGTTGCCCAATGACTCCTACAGTTTAGAAGCAGGTGTAGCTTATACCAATAGGTGGATAAGCTTGAATGATCAGGTACCCCAACTTCCATTTGCCTTGAGTCCTGAGTCACCCATATTACAAATGGAAGGTGTCAGGCGCTTAAGTAATTTAGAATTTTTCACCTATCAATCCTGGAAACCTTTTGAAAATACAACACTAACTGCAGGAGTAAGATCAAACTTACCGACTGAAGATCAATCAGATTATGTGAGCTTCCAGTTGGGATGGAGGCAGTATTTTAATACATCAACTTCTATCTTACTAAGCGGTGGATTTTACCACAATTATTCAGCTCCTAACTTTTTCAACTCGTCATTTGCCTTATTGACCAGTAGGCAATTGTCATTAGATGTTGAACACATTCAGGAGGACTATAAGCTCAAGGCTGCCTTATTTTATAAAAAGGAAAGTGGAGAGTTCATCGATGAGTTTTTGGTCTCTAATGGTCAGGAAACATTTGGGATTGAGTTTTCAGCAGAAAAGCAGTTTGGAAGATATTTTGAAGCATCTCTGGCCAATACCTTTTTGGATCAGCATACTACTTTTGGCTCCAATCGATACAGAGGAAGTCTTGATTTAAACTATTTTGTGAAAGCTCAAGTTAGTTTTGTTCATCCCAAGTTATTCAGTGCTTCGTTGATTTATGTGACCAGGCCGGGCACTTTCTTTACACCTTTAGAAGATGCTGTATTTGATGGTGAAGAATTAGGGACTTATATCCCCATCTTCTCAGATGTACCCAATAGTGCTCAATATACAGACTACAATAACTTGAGTTTTTCTCTGAGTAAATACAAATCATATGATGGAGGGTCATGGACTGCTTTTTTAAACATCAACAATATTTTAAACATTAGAAACCAGCAAAGCATTTACTTCGACTCTAATTTTGAACAAGCATACAACAACTATTTTCAACTGCGCACCATCTATTTTGGAGTAGTTCTTTCCTTTGTAACGGATTGATTACATTGCCTTTATGAAAGGTGATGAACAGACTAAAAGAGGAAATGTATTTGATAGAATTTTCAAGGAAAATGCGGAAGCTATTTTTTTACCATTGATCAATCAGGTATTGAATTTGACAATTACATCATATCAACCTTTAAGAGAAAAGTTGGTGAAAACGTTAGAAAGAGAGGTTGACTTTTTATATGAAGTTGTAACAGAGAATCAAAGAAAGTTTTTGCTTCATTTAGAGTTTCAATCCAATGATGACAAGCAAATGATTTACAGGATTGCTGAATATCATGGTTTGATTATTAGAAAGTACCAATTACCAGTTAAACACGTAGTGATTTATTTGGGAAGCAAAAAACCAAAAATGCGAACTGAGCTTAGTGAAGAACAACAATTTGAAAGCTTTGATCTTCTCAATATCAAAGAAATTGATGCAAATGATTTACTAAGCTCACAAATACCAGAAGTGATTTTACTAGCCTTACTCAGTAAATATGATTCTGAAAATGTAGAAAAGGTTATAAGAACAATACTTTTCAGGTTAACCCAAGTAGCTGGTTCTAAAGATGACTTGTTGAGATTTTTGAAACAATTGACAATACTAGCCAGATTACGTAAATTGGAAGTATTAGCTGAAAAACTAATTTTTGATATGCCAATATATTATGATGTAGAGACCGATGGCCTTTATTTAAAAGGGTTAGAGAAGGGTAAAAAAGAAGGACGTGAAGAAGGAATAGAGCAAGGACTTGAGCAAGGTGCATTGCTCACAATGAACTCAATTGTATATAGGTGTCTTAAATTAGGTAGAAGTATTGAAGAGATAACAGCCATTACAGGACTTGATATTGAACAAGTTCAAACCATGATAGAAAAGAGAAAAGACGAGGAAGAATAAATTATTATATCCTATAACTTTTCTTAATTCTATCCAAGTCTCTTTTCTGATCTTTCTGTTTGATAGAGTTTCTTTTATCGTAAGATTTCTTACCCTGAGCCAAGACAATCTCCACCTTGGCAAAGCCTCTTTCGCTTAGGTACATGCGAAAAGGGATAATGGTATAGCCTCTTTCTTTAACTTTCTTTTCCCACTTTTTTAGTTCTCCCTTTTTGAGCAACAATTTACGGGTGCGGCGAGCTTCATGGTTGAAAAAATTGCCAAAGTCGTATTCCTTGATATAGAGATTTCTTATGAATAGTTCACCTTTTTTGAAAACACAGAAGGCATCCCTAAGATTGATGGCTCCTCCACGGATGGATTTGATTTCTGTTCCTTTCAGTACAATTCCGGCTTCAATAGTATCTACAAAGTGATATTGGTATTCGGCTTTTCTATTGATAATCTCTATCGTTTTTTTTTCTTTCTTCTTTGCCATTACGTGCTTACTTCCAGTTTGGTAATATCTTTCGTGAGTGGAGATTCACAATTCGTCTCTTTTTGTGATCCGCCAAATTAAGTGTTGTTTGCATTTATTTCTGTAAAAAAAGCTCAGCTTTTTTTTACAGAAATAAATGCAAACAACTTATCATCAGCTGTCAAACTTAGGGTGAGACAGCTTCTAAAAACTAATTGTTCTTGGTATGAACAGTTAAGAGTATACTTAAAGTTCATTCCTGACAGTGTACTTAGTCCGTCAACAAAGATATTCTTTCTTGAATTTTATTAATCTTATCCTTTTTCAAATAGATATTGGGTTCAGTAGCTCTTTCTTTACAATCGATCACTGCACAACGCTCACAAGTGGTGTGTACATCTTCGATACTAATGTTAGGGTCATCAATAAATTGAATCTTTTGTCGGATGGCCGGGCTCAAGAGTAAACCTAAAGTTACACTTACATTCTTATTAGGGCTGGGATGAGAGGCTCTGGTAATGGTAAAACACAAGTATTCATCATTGGTGCCTATGTAGCGTGACAATTGGGCATCTGCCAGATAATTTTCCTCCGGCTGGT
>JBCBCD010000919.1:0-3231 GCA_038530915.1 Bacteroidota bacterium | reverse complement strand
CCTTCTCTAACATAATTGAAAATGGAGAAGATGTTTTCTCTAGATGCTTAGCCATCTAAGCCCTCCCCTAGGGCAGACCATTGACTTCCATCCCATTTGGCTATCCAATTTGCATTTTCAATATTGCCTGCATTTCGAAATCTCCCACCAGCATACAGATCATCTCCATCTACAAATATGCTGTAAACTTCGTTATTTAGCCCTTGATCCAGACTTTGCCACTTTAAACCATCCCAAATAGCAATATTTGCTAGCGTTTCATCTCCATCTATATTATTAAAGCTTCCACCTACAACGATATTTCCTTGATATTCATCGATTGCATAGATACTTGCACTTGGAGACTCAAGCGACATTGGGGAGGGAAGAGCCCATTGATAATTATTAGTAGCAATAAACGCATCATTTTCTTGGGGTAAGCGATTAATTCTAAATGAGTAACCTCCTACATAGATAATATCTTCCTTCTCGAATATGCTAGAAACGCTTGCATTATTTCCTAATCCTTTCCCTATTGGAAGCCATAACTCTTGAGCGAAAGAAAGGTTTGCAAGTGTTAATAAAAGATATGGTATTAGAAAGAATAAGCGGGAGCCTATGATTTTTTGGAAAAAAATAAAAGCTATTTTTAAAGAGCTATATCTCATAAAGTTTTATTTAATTAAAAATAAGTAATTGTTCAAAATAAAATATAACTAAAAAGAGTACTTTGAAAAGTTAATGGACAGGGATTCACCAATGTTAGCACAAATTCTATTAACCGCAAAGAATAAATCATCAGCAGATCGGTAATCAGAAGGTTTTAACCATCCTTGTTTCATTTCTTTCCAAAGCCTTTCAATAATATTGAGATGTGGCGAATAAGGAGGTAAGTAAAAAATAAACAAACCTCTTTGTTGCCAAATCTCGAAAAGTTGTTTGACTTTACGGGCAGTATGTATTCTTGCATTATCTAAGACTACGAAAGTAAACTTGTTGATATGCAAGGATAAATGATCCAAAATTTCAATTACAAAATCAGCGTTAATATTTTGCTGAGTCATTTTGTAGATGAATTGATTGGTTCTTGAAAGCAATCCAAAGCAATTAATAGATTGGCCTTTGCACACTTCAATTGCCACTTGTTCATCGTCGAATTGCCAGCCATAGGGAACATAACCTCGTTGAGAAAATTGAGTTTCATCCGCATAATATAGGTCAATATTACCAAGTTCAGCTTGCTGTTCAATCAAACTCAAAGTTTCTTTACGCAGCTTATAAATTTCTTCGTTAGGCTTTCCTTTGGGTTTTAGACGGATTCGTTTCCATCGGCACTTAAGTTTTTTAAAAATCGTTTTAAGGTCAGTACACTAAAGCTTTTACCTAAATCTTTTTCTAAACTTTCTTTGGCCAGTTTGATACGTTGCCGTTCTTTTTTAATAGCGGCCTTTACTTTGGCTTCATCCTCTTGTTTATTCAAAATAGGTTTTCTTCCTTGCCCTGGTTTGGTTTGTAGACCTTCAATTCCATGCTCAATATATCTTTTTACCCAGCTATTTACGGGTTGAAAAGTAACTCCATAAATATCAGCTATCTGTTGAGAGCTTAAGCCTTGATGCTTTAACAGAATCATATGGCATCTTTGAGAAAATCTTTTTGAACTAGATTGCTTGAACCCTTTTTCTAATGCTGCTTTTTCTGCTGCCGTTAAGTCTATTCGTTTTGAGTTACGCCCCATCTTTTTGGGACTAAATATAACTTATAAATATTTTTGAACAATTACTTACAAGATTCATAATATTAAACCAAACCAAGTTAAAAACACTTAGAAGATGCAAAATTGGTATTTGGCTTTTTATCAGATTTTTAATTGTCTAGCAACCTTGTACCGATTACGATAATCCAAAATCTCACTCCTTAAAAATCGTCTCTCTTTCAAGTGATAATAAACAGTGAAATGACCTTCTTTGACGTATATGCCAAATACTTTTTTGCACATACCTAATAATCTCGATGCCGTGCCAATCGAAATGAGATCATCTTCTCCCATAGCCATTTGGATTTCGTTATTTATGTGCTCAAATTCCTCTTTAACCATTTCTTTGAGCATGGTTTTCAATTGTTCTGGGGTGATATTGTGCAAGATGATATTATTGGTATCCATCGAATTAAATTTAATGGTGAAAAATAAAAAATGAAAATGGTGGAGGCATCATGAGACTAGTTCAAAATGCCCCCTGGTAACTTTATTCAATTTGCTTTTTGAGACCGCCGAGCCCAATTGTCCGAAACTTCCGTTTTTTCATTTTAAGGCTCTTGAAGGCCAGACGCTCTAAACGCATCGGTAAACCATCATTAGGGAAGATAATTTGCATATTGGCACTCTTACCAAGCTTTGTAGTCACTTCCGCAGGAGTCAATAATTCTCTAGCTGTTTCATTGACTACGATTTTTTTGGAAAAGCCTAATACTGTTTTTCTCCTATCATACTGCCTGATAATCCTAGAGCCTAAAGTTTTACTGACAAATTCAGAGGTTTCATCATCGCCCATCCCTACTCCGAATACTTGCACTGTCGAGTTTCCAACCATGCTTGATGCCTGTTTAGGGTAATCATGCAGTAATTGTCCGTAAGTTTGGATGAAGCACCAGAGCTTAATTCCATAAGACCTTAGAATGCTAAAACCTTCTGCAATTACCTCAATTTTTCCTCCTAAACGTGGGAATTCATCAATAATTAGAAGTGTAGAAATCTTAGGCTTTTCTTCTCTTGTTTGCATAACTCGAATTGCTATAGTCGACATCAAACGGATGTAACGCATAAATTCTTTGATTTTAGGATCAGGAAGAATGATGTATAAGGTTTCAATAACCTCTACTTCCTTTCCCTTCACTTTAGTTTTTTTGATACCAAAGTCTCTGAAACTAAAATCTGAACCTTGTAGATGTGCTCTCATGTTTTCGTCTCCAATCCATTTGAGGTGACGACTCATAGTTGACAGCATAGACCCTCTTTCGTTTGGACCTATATCCGTTAGAAGACTTGCGGCATTAGAAGCAAGGCCTCCACAAGCCTTGTTTTTAAACATATCAAGTAGGACTTTCTTTTGGAAATCAAAGTCTACGTTTCCTGTTTCAGGATTTACTCCTCTGAGCAAATCATAAACAAAAGGTAAAGTGTGACATTCTTTCGGATAGGTTGATAATACATGGATAATGTAACCCTCAAAGATATTTCTAGGATTCTCTTCA
>JBCBCD010000918.1:0-3243 GCA_038530915.1 Bacteroidota bacterium | reverse complement strand
TGTGCTCATAAAACTATTTTAGAATAAAGTCTGCCATCTATGGACTTATATATTCAAGCGGATCAATATGTGCTTCTCTATCCATTATTTCATAGTGAAGATGAGGTGCAACACTAAGTCCAGTATTTCCAACCTTTCCAATAATGCTTCCTTTTGTAACTATATCAAATTCTTCTACATCAATGGATGAAAGATGATAGTATTTTGAAGAAAATCGATCATTATGTTCCAGAATAATGTAATGACCTGCTTTTTTAGAAAAGCCTGTTTCTTTGACAAGTGCAGTTCCTGTAGCCAGAACAGGGGTTCCCATTTGAGCTTTAATGTCTATACCTGTATGTAGTTTACGAGATTTATAAATGGGGTGAATGCGAATACCGAATTTAGAAGATATATGTCCCAGAGATTCATTTATTGGCCACCCATTAGGAGCCTTTTCTTCAATGCATTCTTGTACATATTCCTGTTCTTGTTCTGCTATTTCTATTTCATTTGTAACAAAAAAGTTTTTGAAAGTAAAAAGGGAAAGAGAGACAAAAACAACAGATGCCAGGAGGAATCCAAAGTTTGATTTTTTCTTTTTCTTCAGGTGGCTAAAGTCGGTGGTTTCAATTTTTTGGTAGATGGAATTCCTAGCTGCATCCTGATTATTCTTGAGGTCAATTTGTGACTCGAGCTCACATAGATAATGGTCAATCATTTCTTCCAGAACCTCACCTTTAGGCACTCCTGAGCGAATCAACAATGTTCGTATACGTTTGACAGTTGCTTTAGGATGGATCATGTCGTAAGGTTTAACAAGGCTCTTAAATGCACAGTAAACTGTGAGAGAAGATCTATCTGAGAATCAATTTCAGTCATGGAACTGGTGTTCAGGGAATAGTATTTTCTGGTACGGCCATTGACCATCTCTTTGGATGAAACGATGAGTCCTTCCTTTTCCAGTTTGTGTAAGGAAGGATAAATGGCTCCTTCTGTTAAAAGGATATGGTTGTTGGTCTTTTCCTTGGTTAGTTGACATATTTCATATCCGTACATTTTGCCATTTTCTTTCAGAAGGGCAAGAAGGATGGTTTTGAGTGTTCCGTTCAGAAATTTTTTATTAGAATCCATTATCTGACTTGTATGGTTTGTCCAATCCGAAGAATGGAAGTTGTAGAAATTGAGTTTAGACTACAGATCTTCTTAAGTCCTACATGGTATTTTTGTGCAATATGTGATAAGGTATCTCCTTTTCTTACTCTGTGGTATCTGGGCTCAGCATTTTGTGCAGCAATGGCTTGTTCTTTCGTGTGGAGTGATACCAGATTACTTTTTCTGTATGCACTGTGTACACTTGCAGATTTCCATCTATTGGTCACCCAAAGTTCTTCCCCTCTAATCGTATTACTACCATCAAAATTAAATACATACTCAGGATGTATACATACTCCCTTGTAACGTACTTCTAAGTGTAAATGGCTTCCCGTGCTTCTACCGGTATTTCCTCCCAGTCCAATTACTTTTCCTTCAGTAACAATATCACCAACTTTCGCATTGTAAGCTGAAAGGTGGGCGTACAAAGTTTCTATTTCATTTGCATGTCTTACGATTACCGTTTTTCCGTGACCTCTGCTGTATCCAACAAAACGCACTTTACCTGGCATCATAGTCCGTACAGAATCTCCGGTAACTAAATCCAGATCAAAGCCGCGATGTAAACCTCTTCTTCTTCTGCCAAATCTCGATGTGACGACTATTTTCTTATCTACGGGAGGCGTGAAAGTAGTCTGGTTAAATTCAATTTTGAAAGGTGTAGGAAGACTAATACCACGATAAGGATTTACTTTATCACATTCCCAGTAATCAGTACAAAAATCGTCGCCTAAAATACCATTATCAATGGGTTTCTTTTCAAGTCCTAATTCACACAAGATCAGGTATCCCAGCTCATTTATTAACGCATCCGTTTTTTTATGTTGGTAAAAAACCTTACCATTGAGTAGGATTTGTTCATAGTTGGCCTCCAAAGAATCCTTTTCGATGCTAATAGAATCCTCAACTTGAGCGTACGAAAAGCTATGAACCAATACAAAAATACATAGGCTGAAGAAGATGGGTAGATGGGTATGGGTAGACATTTCTCCAAGTACAATTTTGTTTATTAATCGATTATGATTGTTAATTCGATCATAAACATACATAAGAGTCTTAGGTATATGGCATTTGCTTTATTTTTTAACAAAATCTTAACACAAACACCTGTTGATTTTTATCATTTCAATGAAAATTAATGCTCATCGCCGGAATAAATCCACATAGGTTCCGTCTGACCAGCTCTTCTAAAACCCATTTTTTTATAAAAATTAATGGAATCACCATCTGCGGTCAGCATCTGCATATGAAAGCCATCATATCTTTCTTTCATCTTTTCCATGATCATTCTTCCAATGCCTTTTCCCTGATAAGCCGGATGGATCAATAGATGCGGATAATAAACCACCAAATGTCCATCAGAAATGGCATTGCCCAATCCCACTAATTGAATGCCATCCCAAGCTGAGATGAGCGAATGCGAATTTTGAAGGGCCTTATACAATGCTTCGGGTTTATTTGCCGCACTCCATTTATTGAGCTTGTATAACTCAACGATTTGCTTTATGGAGATTGTTTTGTCTTCTTTTAATTGAATGTCCATAAGTAAGTGATCAATATTATGTATAAGTTTTCTTCAAATCATATTTCCATTTCTCCTTGAGAAAGATCATAAAGTCAGCTTTTTCTATAAAAGGTTTAATGTTTCGCTTATAAATTCTAAACTCTTTATCATATATCTTTCTTGAATATTTAGTCGTATATTTTCTCTTCACCAAATCAGCTTCCAGCTTAATTTCTTTTAGCAATTCATCGGTGGTATAAAAGAAAAAGGATAGGTCAATTAATGGTTGGACAAGTTCATGCATTGAAAATAATCCTTCAATCAATAATAATTTTGAAGATGTTATGATTCTGTAATTTTCACTTTTTGAGCCAGTATGGTGATCATAGGGTTGAAATTCTATGGCTTGTCCATTTTTCCAGGTTTCCAAAGTCGATTGTATTTTTATGATATGGTGTGCTCTAACATCATAGCCACTAATTCCCTTCTTTTTTCGATCAGCTCTATCCAGCAGAAATGAATCCAGTGTTAGATGACTAGATTCAATGTTTTGTTCATTCAACAATTGGACTACCTTATTTGCCAGAAAGGATTTTCCCAAATCA
>JBCBCD010000917.1:0-3246 GCA_038530915.1 Bacteroidota bacterium | reverse complement strand
TGTTGGCCACGTGTGATTTTGTAATCTTTAAGCTTATTTTTCTTTACCTGACCTACTAATCGATGACCATTAGGAGCTGTTATAATGAAGCCTTTATCTGTAAGCTCAATGCTATTAAATTCAGGTGTATTGAGTCGCCATATTTTCCCATTTTGGGAGTCATCTTTTATTAAGAAGGTAGCCTGAGGATTTCCGTTGATAGAATCATAGGCCACCTTAATAGTACGCGTATGATCTATTACACCAGTACAACTTCCTGTGCCTGTTATTTTTGTACTTTGGTTGGAAAACTTAACAGGAGCCAGGTTCCCCAATTCACCTTTGTGTCTGTCGGAAATAGTTGGCGGGTTTGGGAAAAAACTGGTTTGGCCACCTGTCCAGGCAGTTCTTCCACTGCCTATTGCCCAGATGTTGTCGAAACCAATCAGCCTGAAAGAAAGATTGTCAGAACCTTGATGACCTCTTCGATGAGCAGTAGCTGAAAAGGCAAAGACTATATCATTCTCATCCTTATACTGATTCCTTCTAACAACGATTCCCTGGCCATAATCTACGAAACTAAGCCAGTCATTGGGTGGCATAACAGCAGGTTCTTCAATTGAGTCAAAAAGGATACTTTCAAAGCCACCATCAACAAGCTGTTTGCCTTTCTTTTTTGAATTGTATAAACGATTCAACCACCTGAAGTGAGGTTTTATCGATTCAGGTGCCAAGTGGATGATGTAAGGAGCCAGTCTTGAAGAAGAAGCTGTACCATCATCCGAAAAGTCGGGCTTAATACCTACAGCATTTAAACGTTGTATGGGAACTGATGCCGCTGCCCATGCTTTTTGACTTTCAATCATTTTAGGATAAAAATCAAACCCATTGATGTCGACTTGATAATTGTTTTCCCATGCGATTAAAGCTGGGAAAACAAAAGACCAACCATACCCTTGATACCCCATGCTTTCAACATTCCAACCCTCGGGGTGGACGTTTACTCCTATGAAATCAAGAAGCCTTTTCATGCCATCAAATTCTAAGGGTTTTATTCTGTTTCTATCATTACCCAAGCTTTCATAATCATCCCATACCAAAGCTGCGTAAAGTACTGTACCATATCTTACACCCATCCAATTGCTGGCAAGGTCATAATTGGCACTTCGCCCCATATTGGAAGAGAGTGTAATAATGACTTCATACGTTAATTTACTAAAACGTTTTCTGAATTCTTCATCCCAGGCTTCATAACAATAATCATAAGCCATCATGACACTTTTGAGCATTGCTGCTTTAGTGAGTCCTCTTCCAATAGGGTTCATGAAAAAGATGGTATCCTGCAATATCATTTCTACAAATCCCTTAGATCTTTCTGCCCAAATTGCCTCTCCGGTTAACACATAAAGTTGTGCACTTTTCAGATTAAGGTCAGAAATGGCATAGACCCAACCCTCGTTACCAGCTTTCCATTTGCCCTCTTTATAGGACTCATTGAACTGATCCAAAATGGCCTGTAATGTATTGTCGTAAGGGACTATTTTTACCCTTTCTCTTAAGGATGCTACATCAGATGCTTGAATGAGTCCACGTGGATGATCAAAATCTGCTTTGTTTTGAGCTATACTCAAGCTGTAAAATGATAAAAAGACAATGCCAAGCAAGGCAACTCTTTTTATCCTGCCCAAAGATGGTTTGTAAACTGAATTAAAAGTCATTTACACTAATATTACTTTCTTTCAAAAGGTATTTTTTCAAGTCATTGGAGCTCGCTTTCAAGTCAAAGGACCTTAAATAACCTCCATTTAGGTTTTTACCCCAAAGGACGTTCATTTCAGTTTGCTTGACTTTATCATAAACCGGCTTACGGACTGCAAGGCTTCCATTTTCTATGCGTTCGGGATGTTGCCAGGCTAAAGGTACTTCTTCAGTGCTTGGCCAGATCACTTGTAGGTTTTCAATACGAAGGTTATTGATGTTTTCAGCAGCTATAGCAGCAGGTGCCGCAAGTAATTCCGGGTGCTTGTCTTTATTGGGGAACTGACGACTTTTGGCCTTTGCTGCAATGGGGGCAGGATCTTCAATCCAGGCATATTTTAAAGTTACGTCTCTCAATGTAAGATTTTCTATAGCGGTACCATCGGCAGCAGATAATAAGATTCGTCCATCTGTTTCACAAGTGAAGCCGCTGATGGTTACATCCTCAATCTTACCTATTTGGGTGGTATCTTCCCACCGTTCTATTTGCATGTGTATGGGGCGATTGAGCACCATAGGAGAATTGGTGTTGGCGACGATATTAGAAATATTGATGTTTCTATAAGTTGAGCCATTAAAAGAATACATTCCTATTGCTCTGGAAGAACCAAATATGACACAATTGGATATGGTAATGTCAGACATATCATGGAAGGATTCTGAAGCACCCATTTTCAAGCCAACGCATAAGGTTTCCATGATGCAGTTGGTGACAGTTACTCTTTTGGTTTCCATAGCCAAAGGACTTGCTTTTAGGCAAATTGCATCATCACAAGTGCGTATGTAACAATCTGAGATAATCACATCTTGAGAACCATTGATGTCTATACCATCTGAATTAGGACTATAAAGATTATTGACTATATCCAAGCCTGAAATCTTTATGTTTTTAGAATTGAAAAGATGAATATTCCAGCCACCGCCGGTTTTTACAGAGAAATCCTCCAAGCGTACATTTTCGCAATGTTCAAACTGGATTAAAGGGCTTACTTTTTTGTCTTTTGCCAATATCCATCTGGGAGCGACATAATTACCTTTTTCATCTTTTTCGGCATCTTCAGTCCAAAAAGCAGGACCATTACCATCAATCATACCATTGCCGATGATGCGTACATTATTTTGCTCTTTAGCAACAATTAGATGCCAGGGTTGACGATCTTTATTGTGCCCCCAGGATAGTTTGGTATAATCTTCAATATTTGGAGATCCCAACAAAGTTGCTCCACCTTGTACTTCGAGGGTAACATTGCTTTTAAGGAAAATAGTACCGGACATAAATACACCAGGCGGAATAGTAACAGTACCTCCACCTTTTTTTTCAGCTTGGTCTATTGCAGTTTGAATGGCTTTTGTATTTAGTGTAGCACTATCTCCAACTGCCCCATAATCGGTAATGAGTATATGACCAGATGAAGGGACAGCCTTTTGACAGGCTGAGAATGCAAATAAGCTTAAGAAAAAGCCGGCAGAAAATGAATGGGGATCCATTGGTGCCTGGGCTTGGGGAGC
>JBCBCD010000916.1:0-3247 GCA_038530915.1 Bacteroidota bacterium | reverse complement strand
TCCAAATTTCTTTTGGGTTAAATAATTGGGGATTAGGTAGAATAAATTAAAGTATACCAATATGGCATAGAAAAACGTATTGATCACCTCATTACTGACTGCAAACCAAAACGATTGCTGTGTACTTTCAATCGCAATCAGTACAATGAAAAAGAAAAACCAAAAAACAATATGTTGAATCCTATTTTGTGAAATGAGCTGCTTGATTTTTGTTTGTAACCTTAAGCCCAGTGTATTTGCCATAAAAAAATTAATCCTTCTAAAAAAATGTATTGTTTGATCTATCAATTTCCAATTTAAATAAATTCCTTAATATTGCCCGTTATTTATAAGCTTGGTCTTAGTTTATAGATTAAAGTTTGATTTCTTTTCTACAAGAAAGCAATTTTACTAGATTATGATACCATCAATCAACTATATAATTAACTAGCAGTCTTTAGTAATAATTTGTCTAATGTTAATCTATAGAGATGTCTTACTTTCAAAAAGAAGAATATAGTGAAGAAGCTACCAATAAGATGATGAAGGATTTTCAATCCATCTTGCTTAGCATAGGGGAAGATCCCGAAAGAGAGGGTTTGAAAAAAACACCTGAGCGTGCTGCAAAAGCCATGCAATTCCTTACTCAAGGGTATCATCAAGATGCAGAACAAATTCTTAGAGCTGCAATGTTTAAAGAGGATTATAGTGAAATGGTTTTAGTAAAGGACATCGAAGTTTATTCATTATGTGAGCATCATCTTCTTCCTTTTTTTGGTAAAGCACATGTTGCCTATATCCCCAATGGAGCAATAGTTGGCTTAAGCAAAATTCCAAGGGTAATAGATGTATTTGCAAGAAGACTACAAGTTCAGGAACGTTTAACTGATGATATTCTTCATTGTATTGACCGAACATTGCGTCCACTGGGTGTAGCAGTCGTAATCGAAGCAAAACATATGTGTATGATGATGAGAGGTGTTCAAAAACAAAACTCGGTTACTACAACTTCTGCATTTACCGGAGCATTTGAAAGAATAGAAACTAGAAATGAATTTTTAAATTTGCTTGGAAATAAATTGCACTAAAACTAAAGGACTGAAATAGTCTTTTAAAAATATTTTTTATGAAAGCATATGTTTTCCCTGGCCAGGCTTCACAGTTTGAAGGAATGGGTAAAGATCTTTATGAGCAGCATGATTCTGCAAAAACATTGATGGAACAAGCCAATGATATTCTAGGTTTTCGCATCACTGATGTTATGTTTGAAGGCAGTGCTGAAGATTTGAAGCAAACAAAAGTAACTCAACCTGCTGTTTTTCTTCATTCCATTGTAACTGCTCAAGTAGCTCAGGACAATTTCAAACCGGAAGTAGTAGCAGGTCACTCATTAGGTGAACTGTCGGCTTTGGTAGCTGCTAATGCCTTATCTTTTGAAGAAGGTCTTAAGTTGGTACAGCAAAGAGCAGATGCCATGCAGAAGGCTTGTGAGATGCAGGAAAGTACAATGGCAGCCATCTTGGGTCTTGATGATGATGTGGTAGAAAAAGTATGTGAAGAGATAGATGAAATTGTAGTGCCTGCCAATTACAATTGTCCTGGACAGTTGGTTATTTCAGGCTCAATTGAAGGAATCAATCAGGCTGTCGAAAAGTTAAAAGAACTGGGTGCTCGCAGAGCAATCGTTTTACAGGTCGGTGGTGCTTTTCACTCTCCATTAATGCAACCAGCAAAGGAGCAATTAGAAAGAGCTATACATGCAGCAAGCTTTAAACAACCTGTTTGTCCCATCTATCAAAATGTAAATGCCAAAGCAGAAACAAACCCTGAGGTAATTAAGGAGAACTTGATACAACAACTAACTTCTCCTGTACGTTGGACACAGACTATGCAAAATATGATCGCAGATGGTGTATCAGAGTTTATTGAAGTTGGTGGTAATGGAAAAACTTTGCAATCTTTTGTCAAAAAAGTTGATCGTAAGTTTCCAACCTCAGCTTTATAACTTTTTGTTACCTATCTTTGTTATTTAATCTTCAAGTTGCGGTGAAAGAAAATTTTACAACCACCGCAACTTGAATAACCTTAATGGACAAATCGAAAAACGATAGGCAAATCATGGTTAGACATGAAATCAAAACAGGTAAGGTATTATTAGCAGAGCCTTTCATGCTTGATCCTAACTTTAAACGTTCGGCTGTACTCTTGTGTGAGCACAGTGAAGAGGGTAGTGTAGGATTTATCATGAACAAGCCTATCAAAATGCGAATAGATGAATTGATGGATGGTTTTCCGGAATTTGAATCGGAAGTATTGTTTGGTGGTCCAGTGCAAACAGATACCATTCATTACGTTCATACAGTAGGTGAACTTTTAGACAACAGTATCCACGTAATGAATAATATTTACTGGGGTGGAGATTTTGATAAACTTAAATTCTTGATCTCTTCAAAGTTGATCCAGCCAAAAGATATTCGATTTTTTGTAGGCTACTCTGGTTGGTCTGAAGGTCAGTTGGTGGATGAAATCAAATCTGGATCATGGATTCTTGCCGATATGGATACCAATTATCTTTTTCAGGATTATTCTAAGGAAATGTGGCAAAAAGTTTTGGAGGATAAAGGAAATGCATATTCCGTAATTGCTCACATGCCTGAAATCGCTAGCTGGAACTAGTCGTACTTTCCTCCTCTTTATCAAACGTAAATAGAAAGGCTATCAGTGGTAGCAAAAAATGTGCTATTCTGATGGCGAACTCAAATCCATATAAGTGTAAGGATAAGCCAAACATATGATCTAAACTTACGTAAGTAGTTAGTCGTGCTAAAGAAGTTAAGAAGCCCCAGATAAAGGCGTAAAACAATACATATCGGTCAACCTTAGGTATGAAAATCCCTACAGCCACTACCATATCTAACCAACCTGCTAGTTTTAAAAACTCAAGTGCCTTGCTATTTAATACTGGCAAATTTGAAACGATCATATGCACAAAATGACCAGGCACAGGATAAAATATTCCAAGAGCATACAAACCATGTCCTACAAAAGTAGCTGCAATGGCTATTCTAATCAAATAATGAAAAGTGTTTAGTCGCTTCCATACCACTAAGAGCAAAAACAAGATAGGGGATAATATCTGCGCAGCATATTCTAAAATCTGAGCAAACTGATAGCTATGATCCAGATAATAGCAATAAGCCATAAAAAACAATAAGATAGAAGATAAAGAAAGTAAAATGGTACTCCCCATCTTGAAGCGCTTGGCAAC
>JBCBCD010000915.1:0-3250 GCA_038530915.1 Bacteroidota bacterium | reverse complement strand
ACAGGGTTGGCTAAAGCCGCTTTTACACTTTGTATTCCAATCGTCAATGAAGCAATTAAGGCAGCAACAGAACCGGCTAATGGGAATATCCACCAATTGACTTCGATGCGGTAAGCAAATATTTCAAGCCATTTATTCATGGCGTACCATGCCAGAGGGGCTGCCACCAACAATGCGATGAGTGTTAGTTTTAAGAAATCCTTTGTAATCAGGCTGATTATATTGGTAATTGTGGCTCCAAGAACTTTTCGGATACCGATTTCTTTCGTTCTTTGCACCAGCGATAAAGCTACCAATCCCAATAAACCCAATGAAGCTATTACAACGGCCAAAATCGAAGCCAAAGAAATCAATATTCCCCACCTTGATTCCATTTCATATTCATTTTGGATATCCTCCTCTAAAAAGGTGAAATAAAATGGTCGATCAGGCCTAACTCCTTTCCAAGTTTTTTGCAGTTGGTTTAAAGTGGCTTGTACATTTTGAGGTTTTATTTTTATTAAAATATCCTGATAACCAAACCTTGAAGTTTGTAAAATCATTGGAGCTATTTCCGACTTTAAACTCTGAAAATGGAAATCCTTAACTAAGCCAATCACTTCAGCATCTTGATATTCTCCCAATTCGGGTGGAAGTCTTAAGCCTTCTATGGTTTCGTATTCAAAAAGTTCCATGAAAGCTTCATTTACAATTACCTTTTGCATATCTCCTTGTTCAGAATTGTCTGCAAGGAAGTTTCTTCCTTCAAGTACTTCTATGTCTAATAGGTCTATGTAATTTGGTTCTATTCTGTAGTCAAAAATGAGGTTCATATTTCCTTCTTCATCCTCAACAAAATTGGCTCTGTTGCCCTTATCTTTCCCAAAAGAATTGGATACCCCTGTCACGCCTACTACTTCAGGAATTTGTAGCGCAGCTTCTCTAAATTGGTTAACTATGCTTTCTCCTGGTACGATACCAGTGCCTTCCTCTTCAGGTCCCTGGTCTAAGTAAGCCTGAGTGGGAATTACGACCACTGCTTCTTCATCGAAACCCAAATTGGTGTTTTTAATATAGACCTGTTGTTGGTACATGATGAATGTACAGGCCAACAATCCAATGGAAAGTGTGAATTGGAAAATCAGGCTGCCTTTGGTCACCCAATTGTTGCTTCCTATTTTATATTCCTTTTTAAATGTATCTATTGTTTGCAGTCGAGAAAGTAAGATGGCCGGATAAGCTCCGGCAAGCATTCCAGTGAATAAAGTAATGCCGATGATGGAAAATAAAACTTCAGGACTGTGCCAGTTGAAAGAAAGTTGATAATCAAACATTTGACTGGCATATACCAATGCGAATTGCACAAAAATCAAAGCAGCCAACATTGAAAACACGCTAATCATAACCGATTCGGTCAGAAATTGACTCATCAGTTGTTTCTTATGGGCCCCTAATACTTTACGGACTCCTATCTCTTTAACACGCTGTGATCCCAGGGCATTGGCTAAGTTGGCAAAATTGAAACAAGCGACCAATAAGATCAGTAATCCAATAGCTCCAAATATGTATAAGTAATTTTTCTCAGCCGGACTATTAAATCCATTTAGGTACATCCCATTGTTTAAGTGGTAATCGTCTAACGAATAGAGGTTAAAAGCAACATTGAAGCCATCTTTATTGTAGTGCTCTTCTTTAATCGTTTGTATTGCAGATACTACCTTAGCTGTATCTTTTGGATTACGTACTTTTACAAGACCTGTAACAGGAAATTGGTTCCAATCACTACCTAGCGCAGTAATATTATCTCTATGTTTCAAAGCTATTGGAGCCAACAGTTCATATTGTATGCTTGAATTGACCGGTACATTTTCCACTACTCCGGTAATATTAAGTATGAGCTTTTGTCCATTATGAATCACTTCAAACTCCTTTCCAATTGGATTTGCTGTACCAAAGTATTTTGTGGCCAATTCTTCGGATAAAATCACACTATTGGGATCTTTCAATGCCATCTCCACATTTCCACTTATGAGCTTGTAATCAAAAAAATCAAAGAATTGCTCATCTACGAATAGAACCTTTTCATTGAATGCTTCAGTGCTGGAAAAAACCAAAAACTGAGAAACTTCCAGTCTGCAATAATCTACTACTTCAGGACTAGTCTCCATTAAAGTTGGGGCAAAAGGCCCTGAAATTGTCGATAGATTGAAAGAATTGTTGATTGTAGCATTTAACCAAAAGATATGCTCATGGTCTTTATGAAATTTATCAAAAGAGAGTTCGTGTTTGATAAATACATAAGCCAGACTCACACAAGCAATTCCAAGGGCTAATCCCAGGATATTGATGAAAGAAGTCAGTTTATACTTCCCAAATGTTCGAAGTGCTATTTTGATATTATTCTTGATCATAATTTTTTGTTCTTAGTCGTTTTTCAATATTTCTACTGGGTTAATTAAAGCGGTTTTAACCCCCTGAAAGCCAACTACTAGTAAAGAAATTCCTATTGCGCCCATTCCGGCTACAGCAAAAACCCACCAATGTATATCAATGTGATAGGCAAAGTTTTCCAGCCAGGAATTCATTATGTACCAAGAAAGAGGAGTGGCTATTAGGATAGCAATGAAAATCAAGCGTAAAAAGTCTCGCGATAGAATATTTACAATGTGGCTGATTGTACAGCCTAAAATTTTTCGTATGCTTATTTCTTTTTGACGTTGCTGAGCAGCGAAGGCAATGATCCCCAATAAGCCAAGATTAGCAACCAAGATGGCTAAGATGGCGAATGTTAAAAAGAGCTGGCCCAACTGTTTTTCCTGTAAATAAAGGCTTTGCAAGCGATCATCAGCAAACTCAAAATCAAAGCTACGTTGAGGAAAATACTGCTGATAAACCTTGTTGATACCTGCTATCGCTGGTTGCAAGCTATTACCTTCAATTTGAATTAAAGTACGTGCAAAAGGAAAATCACTTAATTTAAATGCTACAGCCGCCACTTCATGGTGAAGGCTTTGTTCGTGAAAGTCCTCAACTACTCCTATTATAGTTCCATCAATGATGTTATTGCTAATTATTTGACCTATAGGGTTCTCTAAGTTTAAAACCTCTACTGCTGTTTTATTCAATACCAAAGACTGTTGAGACTCCATTAGATTAATACTATCCTCACTCATGTTAGGATAATCGTAACGCCAAAAAGAGGGGCGATCTCCTTTTTGAAAAAACCTACCATCAACAACATTTAAACCTGCCGTTTCAGCAAAACTATAAT
>JBCBCD010000914.1:0-3251 GCA_038530915.1 Bacteroidota bacterium | reverse complement strand
AGATGATATTTTTTGGGTAGGTACCACTGCAGGTCTGCTTAAGGTAAATAGTGAAACTCATGAAATGCAATGGTTTTTGAACCCCAAAGAGGATGAGAAAAATTTCATCAATCAAAATGCGGTCAGATCCATCTATCAACATCATGATGGGATGCTTTACTACAACACATGGTTCTCAAAGGTGATCAGGTTTGACCCACAAACAGAACTATTTTCTGATCTTCCTATAGGAAATGAGAAATCTGAGGAAAAATCAGCTGCTGATAAGTTATTAAGTATACCCATTGCTCCCATTCAAGCAAAGAATAAGGATGAAATCTGGATAGAATCTCTGGTGGGCTTAATGACCTACGATATCCCTTCACAAAAGTGGACCCGCATTCAGTGGAATTCCATAGAAAAAAATAAATACTTTGGAGCGAGATTTATAGACAGTAAGAATCGCGCCTGGATGCATCCCAATGAAGGATTGAGAGTGTTTGATCGAGCACAACAACAATTCATCGAATACGACTATGGTTCATTAAACCAGGGCAACTATGGCTTTTCTTTTTATTTCCTGGAATCAAATTCTGCCGAAGTTTTTGCTGTATTGGCTCGCTCAGCTGATGGCATTTATGAGTTTGATATCCAAACAAAAAACTGGAAAAAGTTTAAAATCCCTAGTCAATATTTAGACTTAAACAACAGGTTTGTGCCTTATGGATACAGCAAAGGACCTTCAGGAAATTGGACCATAATAGATCCCAATAACATTTTTGATTATAACCCACAGAAAAAGGCTTTTCGCAGGTTAGCCATACCTTTTGAGTTTAGTAAGATCACCTTTAAGTCTGTCCTTTGGGACAAAAAAGGCAACTTATGGCTGGGGACATTAAGTTCTGGTTTATTGAAATGGAATACTAAGACCAATCAATGGACTCGTTTTAAAAGAGCGTTTGAACCCAAGGTTCCTGTTGATAATGTAGGAAGTATTGACAACTTATTTGAAGATAGCCAGGGCAATATCTGGATCAATCGCTCAGGTGGCTATAGTATTTTTGATGCAAAAAGAGATACCTTTTACAATTTTTTAGATCGACAAAATCCCCCTGTTGAAATACTCGTTGTTAAGGATTTTCAGGAGGATAGTACAGGAAGAATATGGGTGAATGGAGTTAATGGTGTGCTTGCTTATGGAAAAGCTAAAGAGCCTGAAAAGGGACTGCAAATGAAGCTTGACTTAATGAAGACGCACCAAATAAATACCATTATTTCTATGGATCTAGATGATCAAAATAATCTGTGGATGTTGGGGAGGGATCGCTTGGCTAAGCTTCAGATAGATAATATGGAAGTTAGCTCCCATAGCTTGAATTATGGTATTGATGAGGATGCTTTTTACAGTTTTAAATTATTGAGTAATGAGAAAATTCTTATCGGAGGGGAGAATAAAATTTGGATAGCAAATATCGAAGACCTTCATCCCAATACAGAAAATCCCATTCCATATATTACGGATATACAAGTTTTACAAACACCTTATCAAAGTGAAGAACCGATTCATCTTGTGGATGAGTTGAATTTATCTTATGCTCAGAATTTCTTCTCCTTTGAATTCTCTTCTATTGGATTTACAAAAGGAGATGAAAATCAGTTTAGGTATCGATTGCAAAACTTCGACAATCAATGGACAGCTGCCAACAAAAGGCGTTTTGCAAACTTTACCAATGTACCGCCCGGAACTTATACTTTTCAATTACAAGTAGCCAATAATGAGGGAGTTTGGAATAATAATATACTTGAAATCCCACTTAGTATTGCAACCCCCTGGTGGCAACGCCTATGGTTTTACATCCTGTCTGCTTTTGTGTTGGGCGGGATTGCATATTTTTCATACAGACTTAGAATCAAGCAGGTGCGAAAAGAAGAACGCCTGCGTATAGAGTATGAAAAGAAATTGACGAATGTAGAAATGGCTGCATTGAGAGCTCAAATGAATCCACATTTCATTTTCAATTCGCTCAACTCGATAGAGTTTTTCATCATTACTAATGAGCCTGAAACTGCAGTGGATTACCTCAATCGTTTTTCACGCTTGGTTCGGTTGATTTTACAAAACTCACAAAACACAGTAGTGCCTCTCAAAGATGACCTGGAAGCTTTGCAACTCTATATTGAAATGGAAAACATGCGTTTTGACAACTTCTTTGACTATGATTTAAGAGTTGAAGAAAATATTGATCATGAAAAAGTTGAAATTCCACCTCTATTACTACAACCATATGTTGAAAATGCGATATGGCATGGTTTAATGCAAAAAAAATCAGGCCGAGGGCGGATAGATATATCTATTCGCAAAGATTCGAAATCGCTGATTTGTATTTTAGAAGATAATGGAATAGGAAGAGATGCTGCGAAAAAATTGAAATCAAAATCTGCTACAAAAGGGAAGTCTTACGGGATGAAAATCACAAAAGATCGTTTGGAAGCCATTAGCCTACTGGAAGATGCAAAGGCCTCGGTAGAGGTTTTTGATTTAAAAGATAATTTCGGAATACCGAAAGGTACTCGAATTGAATTGATCATCCCTATTAGTTCTTGATTTTTAGTTCTTCGTAGAAGTAATTCTGTTAACCATTTAAAATCAAACAAACAATTACAAAAAACCATAAAAAATGATAAAGGCATTAATTGTTGATGATGAAAAACATTCGGTAGCTACTTTGGCGTGGAAGCTTGAAAAATTTTGCCCGGAAGTACAGGTAGTCAATAGCTTTACAGACCCGGCTGCTGCTTTAGACTTTATTTTAAATAACAAATTGGATCTCGTTTTTTTAGATATTGAAATGCCAAGACTTAATGGCTTTGAATTATTGGGGGAGCTTCCTCAACCTTTAGGCTTTGAGGTGATTTTTATTACAGCTTATGATGAATTTGGAATCCGGGCCATCAAAGCCAATGCACTGGATTATTTACTAAAACCCGTACAAATCCAAGAACTCAAAGAAGCAATAGCTAAGTTTAAATCCAAGAAAAGCACTACTTCTCCCCCCAAGCAAAAAGTGATCAAAACACCCAAGAGAATTGCGCTGGCAACTAAGGAAAGCATAGAATTTGTTTTCCCGGAAGACATCATCCTTTGTAGTTCCGAAAGCAATTACACCATGATTTACCTGACTGGTGGCAGGAAAAAACTCATCTCCAGAACCCTAAAAGATGTGGAAGTATGGTTGCAAAATCTGGGCTTTTTTAGAGTACATAACTCACAT
>JBCBCD010000913.1:0-3253 GCA_038530915.1 Bacteroidota bacterium | reverse complement strand
GATGTAAGGACGAAATACAACGAATTGCTTCAAAATGTGGAAATAAGTTATAAGTTATTAGGTGGACAATGGGAACCTTTTAGCCATACGAATGATATCAATGAAATCATTAAAGAGTACAATGAGATAAATAAAAGAATCAGTACAGGATCTACTGTTCGCAATGGTGTTCCTATAGCATATGAAGTCAAATATGTTAAAAACAATAATTCAGCTGCTGTAGGCCAGGCAACCAAGTACAAAGAAACGAAATGTAAAATTGTAGATGATTACATCTCACATGAAACTGCAGGGCTTTTCACCGCAGTCTATCGAGTTACAGCAGGAGATGGAACAGTTGTTTATGATAAGAAATTTAAGCGAGATGAAGGTAGGAAAATAAAAGTAGACCTTCCGTTATCTCTACCTGATCCTTTAACCTTGGAAATCAACCTGCGCTCTATTCTTAAGCCTCTTTCAGCAAAAGGGGGGTGGAGCTTCTTTTGGGAGGGGCAAATTACTCGCGGCTGTCATTACCGTATGGGAGGAAGTTCGATCAATCAAGCTGATTTAGTGATACAGGAATGTGACGAAAATTAGATTCATACCTTAAAGCTAAAAATTGACTGAAAACAATCTTGCCTTTCTAGGCTTATAGCCAATGGGATTGTTTTTCATGTTGATTTTGAAGAGGCTGTTTCAAGTTAAATCTTGAGATAGCCTCTTCCTTTTTTTAGTTATCAGCTTTCCATTTAAATCATTCCTTAGGAAATTCTATTTTTTTACGTAAATTGGTTAACCAATTATTGATCGACCAATTTTGAACTCGAACAAAATGGAGCTACGCTAACCATTTTCAAAACCGAATTATGAAAAACACATTTTTATATCTCTCATTGCTTGTGCTATTTGTTAGCTGCGAGCCTTCTTCACCACCACCACTCTTAGTCAACAATAGCGAAGAACTGAATGAAGCCATTTCAAATGCCAATGCTGGTGATGTGATTACCATGGCCAATGGCAACTGGGAAGATATCCAGATCCGTTTTATTGGAGAAGGAACAAAAGATCAACCCATCACCCTTAGAGCCGAAACCGCTGGTGAAGTCATCATTCAGGGAGAATCTGACCTTAAATTAGGTGGTGAATACCTCATCGTAGATGGATTGTATTTTACCAATGGTTTTTCTCCATCTAATGCAGTCATTGAATTTGCTATCAATAAAGATGTGCTAGCCAACCATTCTCGAATTATCAATTGCGTGATTAAAGACTTCAACAAATCACAAAGAAACAAGACTGACTTATGGGTGCAAGTCAAAGGCCGATACAATGAGTTGGATCATTGCTACCTAGCTGGAAAATCAAATCGCGGACCTACCATACGTGTAGATCTGGAAGGCAATGAATCAATAAAAAACCATCACAAAATCACGAATAATCACTTTGGACCCAGGCCGCCAAAGGGTGGTCCAAGTGCAGAAACCATTCAGATTGGAAACAGCTATACTTCTATGGCTCCCAGTCACACTTTGGTGGCCTATAACCTATTTGAAAGATGCAGCGGTGAAGTAGAAATTATTTCCAGTAAGACCAATTTCAATGAGTTTAGAAATAATGTCTTTTACAAGAGTGAAGGATCGCTAGTTACCAGACATGGCAACTATTGCGTAGTGGATGGAAATTATTTCATAGGCGATGATGCCTCCCAACAAATTGGTGGCATCAGACTCATAGGCACAGGTCATTGGGTAACCAATAATTATTTTTACAAACTCAAAGGTCAAGTTTTCAGAAGCCCATTGGCCGTAATGAACGGGATACCTAAGTCTCCTCTAAATCGATACATCCAGGTGACAGATGTAGTGGTAGCTCACAATTCTTGGATAGATTGCACCTCTCCCTGGCAATTTGGAGTGGGTTCGAATGTGGATGAAAAAGATGTATTGCCTGCTTCTGAGATCAGATCTGAAAGACCTATTCGTACTGTTGTTGCCAACAATCTCATTTACAATACATCAGCTGATGAAATGCCTGTTGTAGCGCATGATTTATTAGATGGCATCAACTTTAAGAGCAACATCATCGATAATAAAGGAGCCTCTTTTGAGTCGATTGATGGACTTGAAGCCAAGAGCTTCAGTCTTACTGAATTAAGTGAAGACTTGTGGATACCTTTTGATGATTTCCCGAATGTGGATTTATACAACGGATTTGAATTTGATCAAATCACCAATGATTTATTGGGGACTTCAAGGGCAAGTAATAATGCAGTCGGTGCATTTACCACCCATTCAAAGACAGACCCGGAAATCATGGACCAATCCAAATATGGGCCAGATTGGTATACTCCTGATTCTTCCGATGGTGAAGGTGAAACCCATTCAGTAAGTACTGCAACTGAATTGACAGAAGCCATCAAAAGCGCAAAAAGTGGAGATATTATTCAATTGGGAGCTGGAGAGTATGAAATTGAATCCTCCTTGGTCATCAACAAAAAACTGACGCTCGAATCTTCTAAGCTGGAAACAAAGGCAAGCATTATCTATAGGGGAGCTACGAAGAGTCCGGCATTTGAAATGCATCCTAAAGGAGATCTAATACTTAAGAACATTCAACTAAAAGGAGAAGGTAATCAATATGCTTTTGCCAGTTTGAAAGAGAATATGTCCAGCCTTTATAATCTGACCACAGAAGGTTGCGAAGTTTCCAATTTTGATTTTATCCTAAAAGCGTACAAATATTCATTTGCAGAATTTATTCATTTTAATTCTACCGCCTTCAAAGATTGTCAAAATGGGCTGGAATTATCTGAAGAAACAGACGACAAAGGAGAATACAATGCAGAGAATATAATAATATATAACTGCTCTTTTGAAGACATAGAAAAAAATGTAATTGACTACTATAGAGGAGGATATGATGAGTCTACCGTAGGTGGAAACTTGCAGATGACCAACAGTACTTTTACCAATTGTGGTGCCAAAGAAGCAAATGGAATTTTAATCAATACTTACGGCATCATCAATGTGGATATTTCCGGGAATACCTTCAAAGACAACAAAGTAAAATTGGTAGCACTGCTCTGGGGGGCAAAAAACAATGTTCACTCCAATAATACCTTTTCCAACTCAGGTAAAATTGTTGTTGAGCAAAACCTAAAACTTAATCTTCTTTATTAAAATGAAAAAAGTACAACTAATCATATTATTAGTTTTAGCCCCTTTTGCACTTAATGCTCAGGAAATTCCCTCAGATAAAGTTTTGCCAACAG
>JBCBCD010000912.1:0-3253 GCA_038530915.1 Bacteroidota bacterium | reverse complement strand
TGCCAATACCTCTAGTCCAATTACCTCCTTTGATACAGATGATGGCCAAACCATTAATAATCTCATTTTTAGAGCTAAAAGTAATGAACTGATTTTCATTCATGGTGACAGCCCTAATCGAAGAGGCGAAATTCCCAACCCTGCCCTCTTCGTAAATGCTCAAAGAAGAGAAATCATGAAAGTAGACTTAGCAAGTGGTGAGATTGAACGCATTGGTCAGGGAAATTCTCCACAATTGTCTCCTGATGAAAATACCCTTGCCTTTACAAGAGGTGGGCAAGTGTATTTCTACAATTTTCAAGAAAAGACTACAAAAAAAGCATTTCACATTAGAGGTAGTGCTGCTGGCATAAGGTGGTCACCCAACGGAAATCACCTTGCTTTCGAATCAAGAAGAGGCGACCATGGATTTGTAGGAGTTTTTGACCTTCAAAATAATTCCCTTGAATATCTTTCTCCCAGCGTTGACCAAGATCAAAATATCGTTTGGTCTCCGGATGGTAGCCAGTTGGCTTTCAAAAGAGAACCCAATGAAAGAGGTCGATTGCCTTTTTTTGAAAGGAGAACTGCTCACCCCTGGTCCATTTGGGTGCATACTTTATCTACCGGAAAGACCGAACAAATCTGGATAGCGGATAAAGGATACGGAAGTGCTTACCGATCTATTTCGGCTGCCAATCAACTCTTCTGGACAGCTGATCAGCATATCGTTTTTCCATATGAAGGCAATGGCTATACACAATTGTTTGCAGTATCAGTTTCTGGTGGTGAGGCTCAGTGTTTAACCCCCGGAGCGTTTGAAGTCCAGTTTGTATCTATAAGTCCTGATAAAAAATCCATTTTTTATTCTTCAAACCATGGCGATATTGATCGCCAACACATTTGGACGGTGAGTCCTAAGATCAAAGCAAAAAAACTTACAACCGCTTTTGGAATACAATGGTCACCGGTAATTACGGCAAAAGGTGACTTGGTTTGTCTGGCTAGTACAGCTACTTTCCCAGCACATGTAGCACAATTTAAAAATAACCAGCTGGAACAATTAGCCAAAGATGCCTTTCCAAGCAATTTCCCTGAAAATGATCTGGTTACACCAGAACAAGTTATTTTCTCAGCAGCAGATGGTCTAAAGATTCATGGGCAATTATTTAAGCCTAAAAACTTTGATTCCAATCAAAAGTATCCGGCCATTTTATTCTTCCATGGTGGCTCCAGAAGGCAAATGCTTTTGGGTTTTCACCATAGGGGATATTACCACAATGCTTATGCCATGAACCAGTACCTTGCCAGTCAGGGTTACATCGTTATGTCTGTCAATTATAGAAGTGGAATCGGTTATGGCTTGGAGTTTAGAGAAGCCTTAAATTATGGTGCAGAAGGTGCTAGTGAATTCAATGACGTAATGGGGGCAGGACTTTATATGCGTAATCATCCCAATGTTGATCCTGATAAAATTGGCTTATGGGGAGGATCCTATGGAGGTTACTTGACAGCCATGGGCCTTGCTAAATCGTCTGACCTTTTTGCAGCAGGAGTGGATATCCATGGAGTTCATGACTGGAACATAGTCATCAAAAATTTCGTAAGTTCTTATGACCCTAATAAACGTAAGGCTTTGGCTGATTTAGCTTATCAATCTTCTCCCATGCCTTATGTAAAAGACTGGCGTTCACCGGTATTATTAATTCACGGCGATGACGATAGGAATGTACCCTTTAGTGAAACAGTGGATATCGTTGAATCATTGAGAGATCATGATGTCTATTTTGAGCAACTGATTTTTCCCGACGAAGTACATGGCTTCCTTTTGCATCAAAACTGGATAAATGCTTATAAAGCAAGTGCTGACTTTTTTAATAGAATGCTGAAGAAGTAAATTTTGGATCTTAATTCTAAGTGTATTGCCATTTTAACCTGGCCCATTTAATAAAGACCAAAGACAATTAATAACTCTAATACTTTATATAATTTAAACTGGACCTTAGAAAATTTAACTTTTTAATAAAAGAAGCTCATAGCGCTTTAGGATTTCAACTCACAAATAACACTCTAAAACCTCATACCATGAAGATCAAAAAAAATTACCGCTGGAAAAATGTTGCCAAAGATCATCGTCCCAGGGTGAAAAAGTATTTTCTACCTACCAAACTCGAAGATCTAATACAGATAGTAAAAGAAGCCGAAGCCAATAACATGAAAGTGAGGGCTGTAGGAAGTGGACATTCCTATTCTACAGTTGCAGTTGGCTCGGATTATGTGGTTGATTTAAAAAACGTTAATCTGGTTTTACCCATAAAGAAAAAATGGTTATTAGATAAGCAACCATTAATGTTTGATGATGGCCAACTATTGGAAATTGAAGCTGGCATTTCCATCCAATGGCTCAACAAACAATTGGAGCGCAAAAAATTGGCCCTCATCAATATGGGAGCGGTTGACGATCAAACCATGGCTGGTGCCATTGCTACAGGTACACATGGTACAGGATGGAACTTACCTGCCACCCCTGGTATGGTAAGATCTATAACCATGGTAGCACATCAAGGCAAAGTCTATAAAATAGAACCTAAATCTAAACCTGTTACTAATCCTGCAACTTATGATCATCCTACTATTGAACTCATTCAGGATGATGACATTTTTAATAGTGCACTTCTCGGTTTAGGTTGTATGGGTTTGATCTATTCTTATATTATAGAAGTGCGCAAAGAGTATTGGCTAAAAGAAACCAAAACCCCGGCATTTTGGGCTGATGTCAAACCTAAGCTGGAAGATTTATCCCTTTTTGAAAAAAATGAAAAAGGGGAACAGGTATACAGGGGAATTTCTGTTTTAGTCAACCCATATCCAAATGTAAAAGATAAAGATCACCGTTGTCTCATTATTCGACATCGTGAATTGGATGAAAAGGAAAAACGGAGTATAAGTGCTTCTTTGCCCAACCTTCTGGGGCGAATTGGAGGTACACTACCTATTGGTTATTGGATTGCTCTTCAAACGCTTTATGATAAACCACACAAAATGCCTAAGCTAATAGACAGTGCGATGGGCTCTATCAAGGATAAAGAATACATACACAAAAGTCATAAGGTATTGCATCAAGGAGCGGAGCTGATTAAGAATAAAGCATTGAGCAGTGAGTTTGCCATTCCCATCAAGGATCCAGTCCGTGATTTTGTAACGGTTACTGAAGCTTTAATAAAAAAATCGGCAGCTTTGGCCAGAGAAGGTATGTATATTTCATCCCCCTTGA
>JBCBCD010000911.1:0-3254 GCA_038530915.1 Bacteroidota bacterium | reverse complement strand
CTCACAAAGCAATAGAAGGAGAAGAAGGAGGATAAGGCAATAAATATTCTCTCGCTTTTTGAGTAGCTGCCATATCTACACCTGCAAATACAGTAACCATTTGGTCAGGCTTTTTCTCTGAAGTCATTACTGCCATTTTTGCTCCCGGACGAGCCATAGCTGCAGCACAACCACATACAGAGTTCACAACCAACATAACCGTTCCTTCTGTTTTTCCTAATACTTCATCTACTTGTTCAGTGGTGCTTAAACCTTCGAAACCGAATTCTGTCAAATCTTTCGCCATGGGCGTTGTAAGCTCTATTGGATACATACGTTTTGTTTCTTTTTAATGATAGAATGATTGCATAGACGTTTAAATAGAAAGAAATTTTTTAGACAAATTCCTCTTCTACTTATTTGTAACTACACTTTTAACACGATATAGTTTGTATGAATGTCTGAAAACCGTCACATTTTCAGAAACAAAATAATGTTTTTACAGTTATAATGGCTGATCATAATTTTAAAAGTAATGTTTTGGTGGGCAAAAGGGATAACTGCTTGCCCACTTTTTTGCCACACGCCCATCGCAGTAATACACTAAAATCATTTTATTTAATATTAAATGACACTTTTATGTCTATCAAATTTTCGAAAAGAGAAACGCATTTTCTTTTGGTTTTGCTTTTGATGGGGTTACTGACTTATTGTACCAATGATGAATTGCCAGCTCCTGACCCGGCTGCTTCTGACGAGTGTGACAACATTAGTGCCACCTACGACACCAACATTAAGCCCATTATTGACAACTCTTGTGCTTACAGTGGTTGTCATTTAGGTTCTGCACCTGGTCGTTATGACACTTATGAAGGGATGCTGCCTAATCTGCAAAATGGACTCATTTTACAAAGGGTAATTACCTTGCGTGATGATCCTAATGTAGGTATGCCACCCAACTATGCTCCTTCTAATCGCCCACAAGATTTAAGCGATGAAGATTTTCAATTAATCAAATGCTGGCTGGAAAACGGCTTCCCTAAATAATTCCTCATAACCTAACATTCAATCTATTAATCATGAAAACGCAAAAGATTTTTTCCATTCTTTTAATGGTCTGCTTTTTTTATAGCACCGCTCAAACTCAAGATTTTATATTCCAAACTTTTAAAGATAGAAGAGTCATCAATGTCCATTCCGTAGAAACACTTCCCAAAAGGAAACTGGATGTACGCATTACTCATAGGTTTGGTGACCTGGCAGGTGATAATGGTGGATTTACCACCTTTTTTGGCCTGGAAAATGCTACTGATGTAATGATTGGAGCTGAATATGGCATCTCCGATAACCTGACCATTGGTGGCTTTAGAACAAAAGGCGCCGGCATAACACCTGAAGGAGTAGCTGGATTAAGACAGTTGTTAAATGGTTTAGTAAAACTGAGATTAGTCCGTCAAACACAAAGTGGAACTCCTGTTTCTGTTACTGCTTTAGCCTTGGCTTCTTATTCTACTGCCGATCGCTTAGAAAATACAGATCAGGCATTGCAGTCATTTCCTAAAGGCGCTCACCGTCTGGCTTATCACTACCAACTGATGTTTGGCAGAAAGTTTTCGGATGGCTTTTCTCTTCAGCTAAATACAGGATATACCTTCAGAAATCTGGTACCTACTGATGATGAAAATGGCATATTCTCTATTGGTGGAGCGACTCGTTTACAAATCAATAAGGTATTTGGCATCATTGCTGATGCGACTTTCCCCTTATCTGAATCCAGATCAGGAAATGGCTATCACCCGGCTTTAGGAATAGGATTGGAAATTGAAACAGGTGGCCATGTTTTTCAAGTCAACTTCACCAATGCAACAGCCATAATGGAAACAGACTTCATCCCCTACACCACAAGTGATTGGTCGGAAGGTCAGTTTCGCTTAGGATTTACAGTTTCCAGAATGTTTAATTTATAATAGAATGTGTAAGGGTAGAGGTTGTGTCCCTACACCCTACACCCTACACCCTACACCAATTTAATAATGATCAACTAAACATATCATGAAGCATATATTAATGTTCCTGGTAGTCATAGCCACCTTCTTTTTCCTTTCGAGCATGGCTATCCGGGAGACTTTTTTCGTTTTGGAAGACGATGAATCGATCACTCAAGTACTTGAAAAATTAGGCCAACCGGTAACTGCCAATAGAGTCAATAATGAAATTCCTGGAGTCAGTGCAGAAAGTGGCCGAGATTTGGTTTTATACGGAATTGCTACTGATATCAATGGTAAAAAGACCAGTCGTCAGAGCAAACACTTCGTCTGTACTACTTGCCACAATGTAGAAAGAGAAGATCCGGATTTAAGGTATACCGATCCTCAAGCCCGTTTGTTGTATGTACGGGATAAAGGATTGCCTTTCTTACAAGGATCTGCATTATATGGGGCAGTCAATAGAACCACTTTTTACAATGATGACTACATAAAAAAGTATGGTGATTTGGTAAAGGAAGCTAAAAACAGCATCCGTGCGGCCATACAACTATGTGCAGTAGAATGTTCCCAGGGAAGACCATTAGAAGATTGGGAATTGGAATCTGTATTGGCTTATTTATGGGAAATCGACCTAAAAGTTAAAGATCTTAATCTAAATGAAAATCAAAAAAGCCAAATAGCAAAAGCAGTCAATGACAACAGTAATCAAACTGCTGCCATAGAATTAATTGAATCCATGTACCTGAAAAAATCTCCGGCTACGTTTGTAGATCCACCAGCCGACAGGAAAAAAGGCTATGAACTACAAGGAGATGCAGATAACGGTCAACTACTCTATGAGCAATCTTGTTTGCACTGTCACGAGGGTGGAAGATACGCGATGTTCAAACTAGATCACTCCAATTTTTCCCTCAAGCACCTTGACAAACATTTCTCCAGATACACTCGTTACTCTACTTATCAGGTAAGCAGGTATGGCACTTCTCCCATCAATGGAAAGCGCGCCTATATGCCCAACTTCACCCTGGAAAAAATGAGCAATCAACAGTTGGAGGATTTGAGAGCTTACGTAGCGACTCATAAGTGATAACTCATAGGTCATAGGTCATTTTGATTCTGCTAATTTGTAAATCTTGCTTAACAAATTAGCAGAATAACTCTATGTAACTCCATGCGACACCATGGTGAAAAAATGAAAAAATGGAAAGATTACAAACACTAGAAAACTTCTTCACTCGCTCCTGGGACCTACTCTTCCAGGCAGCCACCAAACGCAACGAACCCCTC
>JBCBCD010000910.1:0-3259 GCA_038530915.1 Bacteroidota bacterium | reverse complement strand
AAAATAATTTTCTGAGCCCCCAGGATTGCCAGCATCTTTCCAGGTTTCATCAAAAACAGTATGGAGCTAAGACAGCTAATTTTAGTCTGGAAAAAAAAGGCAAAAACCACTATCTCATAATTAAGGGAAAATCAGATGAAGTAATAGCCAGTAGTTTTCCTTTTGCAAAAAAAGCAGATGAAGACAAATTAAAGAACAGGATTATGGCCTTTGCTAAAAAGCTGGATGAAGGCAATTACCTGAGTTATACTTCTATTGTTTTGGACCATCCTCAGGGTGCTAACTTTGAAAATGATCCATACTCCTTACAATTAAGCATTGTAATACCCAACTGGACAGCAAGGTTTCAAAACCCTGGTATTCAGAAGCTTTTTGAACAAATCGTGATTAATAATTCGCCGGCATACCTTTCCGTTAATTTCTTCTGGATCGGTATCGAACGAATGAAGGAATTTGAAGACATTTATGATGCATGGATTCAACTTAAATCCAATGAAAAGGCAGACCTGGAGAAGCTTGACGATTTATCTTATAAGCTGATGGAGATGTTACTTTCATTTAAAAAGAACAGTGAGTGATTTGAAGAAAACTGATACCGACTTCCTTATCCATGAAGTTATCATTAAAGTAAAAATTAATAATCAAGCACAAGCTCATAGTACCTGTGAAGCACTCTCTACTATTTTTCAAAATGTATGGTTACAAATTATTGAAGCTTACTTAGCACAGTTTAATCCAACGGATCACACTTTAAAAATAGATCGACTAGAGTTAAATATTGGTGGTTTTAATTCTGACAACTTGATGGCTCAACTAGAGTCCCTAGGCAGTCAAAATTTAGAAGCCGCGTTAAAAGAATTCATTGAAGAGCGGATCTTGCCTTCTCTCCCTCTTCACGAACTAAAGCACATTAGCAAGGACGACAAGCAGTTGGAGCTATTGCAACTTAGGTCACCTAAATCACTGCCTCAAGATGCAAAACCAATTTTTATTACAAATGAGCAGAAAGAGCAACTAGTACTGATTTACTTTCTTCTAAATGGTTATTTTCCTTCCTGGCAAATCCAGGCATTGAATACCAGTGAAATCAAAAGTTTATTAGAAAAATACCTTAAAAAAAGTGAGATAGAGGATATTAATGATGTTGAGCAATATATGGGAAGAAAGTTTGACTTTCTTGCTCAACTAAATGAAGTATTGAAGACCAAGCCTGCAAGGTCAAGATTTGTTAGTTTTCTAGAACAAAAAACCATCCATGAACTTCCACAAATCATCACAGAAGCGCATTTAAACACCTTACAAAAAGAGGGATTGATTCCCCCTCTAAGTGCTGCTACTTCTTTTGATCCACTCTCTACCCAAATTGTAACTAAGGTAGATTCTTCTAAAGATTCATTCACTAATAAAACGACTAATAGAGCTTCTCTTGAAAGCTTGAAAGCTTCATCTGACACAAATAAGAATAAAGGCAGCGAAGTCAACGCTAATGATAAAGAAAATACAATCAATGAACCAGCTTCCATCCCGATGCCCAATAAAACAGAAGATGATTCCTTTACTTTAGCAGTCAAAACGAAAGATTATCTCGTTCAATTCTTACTCAGTCCTGAAGTTCCTTGGTGGGCAAGTCAGCAAGAAATAGATCAGCTAGAAGAGCAATTGGCTCAGTTGGTGGTTCATCAAAAAGGGTATTTCCTTCAATTGATGAAACAGATGGCTCCTTTGCTATTAAATCAGATAAAAAGTAGCCCTAAAGAAGCCTTTTACCATCCATTTAAAAGTTTTTCAACACAACTGCAAAAATTAGTTGCCGACTTACTGGTATCTGTTTCGGAGACAGATCTTTCCTTAGGATTTTCTAATGAAGAGGTACAAGAAGAACAAAAAAATGATCAAATCATTTTCGTTTGGTTTGAAAGTCAAACTCGGACAGAGGATAGCAGTTTAATGATTTCAATCGATCCTGTTAAAGCTTCAAAGTTTTCTTCAGTTGAAGAGAACCTCAAGAAAGCAGCCGAGAATATTGTATCTATAATCAATGAGCAAGTAAATTTTCCTGAAGTATTGGCTTATTTTTTGAAATATGAATCTCTTCCTTTGATACAACAGAAAGGTGGTCGTCATTTCCTATCTCAGGCCACGTTTGAATCAATATTAATAAGTTGGTATGAAGAACGATTTGAAAAAATAAACCCATTATTTGAAAGTTTATCCGTAGAACAAATCTTTTTGCACAAAGGACTGAATGCCCTTTCCAGGAAAGTAGTGACTATCATCGTCCAAAAACACCAACCTTCTCGTGCTTCTTTATTGATAGGGTGGTATGAATTCATTGAACAGATGCTTCCTACTGTTAAACAGAGGGTGAATGTTCCTGATGCCTTTTGGAAAAAAGGGCTCTTGGCATTCAGTATAAAATATCCTGGTAGTGATTACAGCTTACATCAATTTTTAAAGTTTTTTACAAAGTATTATTTTAGGATTTATCGCAAAGACATTATCCTACTGTTGGAATCACTAAACGATGCTTTTGAAGCACAAAAAGATAAACTGGTTCTTCAACAGCAAAGAGAATGGGCTGCCACTTTAAAGTTGATGATAGCGTCGGTTGATCCTTTAAGTAGAAAACGAACTTCTCTTCGCCCTTCAATACGACAGCAAGTGGAATCGACACAAAGGACTTATTTTCGAAAAGAAATGGAAAATAAATATTATATAAACAATGCAGGAGTAGTAATAGCGTGGCCTTTCTTATCGATCTTATTTCAGCGCTTGAAACTTTTAAATAGCGAAAAAAAATTTATCAATGAAGCGGCTCAGATGAAAGCAGTTCACCTCATTCAGTATTTAGCCATTAAGGACGCTCCATATACTGAAGCAGACTTAGTGCTTAATAAAATACTTTGCGGTATGGCCATCAACGCCTTTGTAGATATATCGATTACTCTTGATGAAGATGAAAAAAAACTAGCAGAGTCTCTATTGACAGCTATTACTCAACAATGGGACAAGTTAAAAAATACCAGCACTGATGGTTTAAGAGGTTCATTTTTTGTGAGAGATGGGCAACTTTCACTCACGCAAAGTGGCAAGTGGAAACTATTTATCGAAAAGAAACCTTATGATGTCTTATTGGACTTCATGCCTTGGGGACTCAGCACCATAAAGTTAAAATGGATGGAAAAAGTCCTTTTGGTAGAATGGAATTAGAGTATGTTTAAAATTTATCGTGCACTGAAGATCAATGCTTTGTGGTTCT
>JBCBCD010000909.1:0-3263 GCA_038530915.1 Bacteroidota bacterium | reverse complement strand
GCCTAGATGAGGCGCAGCACAGTAGCAATTCATATTGGTACGAGCATGCAACGAAGTATAGGTTAAAAAGATGAATTCAAAATATTGAGAAATTTGTGTTACACAGAATTTAATATACTAACTTATTATATAAGTAATCGAGCATTTTTTGTACATTCCTCATGATGCTGCAAAAAATTAAACATCACTTACAATAGAATTTCCTTTGTTGTGGTTAAAAAATAAGTATCCGATTTAGAGCTAGTTATTCTTTGATCATTACTTTGCAGCTATTATAATATTATCAAAAAGATTTTTGATTGGCTATGATTAGAATTTTAGCAACTCTAAGCGTGATTGTCTTCTTCGCTTTACCCAATAGTGTTATAGGCAATACATCCTACAGTGTTAGCTTCAATTTTTACAATCAAAAGGTTACTATTCGATATAGTCCCGGAATAGTGATTAACGCTCCTATATCTCCTAGCGAAAGGACGATAAGCAATTACTACAAATTAATTAAAAGAGAAAATTACACCAGCCTTTTACAAGATTTAAGATATTACCGCAATCATTTACTGTTAAATGATTGGTTGCTTTATAAAATGGTCTATTTAACAGCCAGAGAAATTATCTCGAGTGATAATCAACTGCAGGTTGAACTGCTTTGTTGGTTCATCTTAAATGAGTTGGGTTATGAAACCAGAGTCACTTATTTACATGATCAAGTCTATGTGTATGCCTATACCATAGATGAAATTTATGAAATTCCCTTAATCACTGATCAAGGGAAAACCTTTGCCAATCTTACCAGTTTTAGATCTGGTAAAACAGCTGAAATGGAAGAGCTTTTTTTACTCAATTACAGACCAAGAAGTAATTTCAAGCCGTTTACTTTTCTACTATCTTTTCATCCTATTTTTCCCAAAAAAATCAAGCAAAGGCTCGTAGAATTTTCCTATCAAGGCAGAAACTATAGTTTTCTTTTAAAGATAGATCAAAACATCATTCAAATCCTTGAAGATTATCCCTATTTCGCAGAAGAACAATATTTGGAGTTTGCTTTTTCAAAAACAGCTTTTGAAAGTCTTATTCCACCTTTAAAAGAAGCACTAAAAGACAAAGGTCAAATTGAGGCCATAGAATTGATGGTTAGTTTCACAAGGTCTTCTTTTGATTACAAGGAAGATAAATCATTTTTTGGGAAGAGTAAGCCGATGGTAGCCGAAGAAGTATTATATTATCCTTATTCAGATTGTGAAGATCGTTCTGCTTTGTTTTATCAGTTGGTGAAAATACTTTTGGATCTCCCCATGATTATCATCGCTTTTGATGATCATTTAACTATAGCAGTGGCTTTAGAAAATTTTGAGGGCCAAGCTATAGAATACAAAAACAAGAAATACTACATTTGTGATCCTACAGGACCAGCCAATTCATCAACGATTGGTTTTTTCCCCAAAGGTTATGAAAATAAGGCATTTAAAATTATTGGTTCTTATAAATAAAGTTCTGCCGATAATTTGTATTGCAGTAATATATAAGGTTTGTTACATTTGCAGCAAATTTGCGTTAAAATAGTGTGTATTGCTCCAAACTTTTTAGGCGCTCACACTATTTAAAAAATAATTTGGTTTTAAAACTTTTGTAAACCACAAATTCTCCTTTGGAGTTTTAATTAGGTATTTATGTATTGGACACTAGAATTAGCTTATCACCTTGAAGATGCTCCCTGGCCAGCCACCAGAGATGAGCTGATCGACTATGCAATCAGATCAGGTGCACCACTAGAGGTAATTGAAAACCTCCAACAAATGGAAGATGAAGGCGAAGTATATGAGGGCATCGAAGATATTTGGCCCGATTATCCTAGAAAAGATGACTTTTTGTTTAATGAAGATGAGTACTAATTAATTATAGAGTAGTTCTCACTCTTCTATCTTCTCATATGCTAAAGGTTTTGCATAAAAACAATGAATGCAAAACCTTTACTTTTGCCTGACCTCTTAAGTTCTTGCTAATGATCATTGCTATTGACGGTTTTTCAGCTTGTGGTAAAAGTACACTAGCAAAACAACTCGCGGATTCACTCTCCTTTGTTTACATTGATACTGGAGCAATGTATCGAGCTGCTACATTGTATTTTATTGAAAATCAAATTGATTACAATCGAGAAGAAGCTGTTGAAGAGGGATTGAAAAATGTGAACATTGTTTTCAAGCGAATTAATAATAGCAATGTTACCTTCCTCAATGAAATTGATGTGGAGTCTGCTATTCGTAGCATGCGGGTTGCTCAACATGTCAGCAATGTAGCTGCAATACCTGCAGTACGCCATGCTATGGTTGCTATCCAAAGGGAAGTGGGTGAGCTTCATTCAGTTGTAATGGATGGAAGGGATATCGGTACAGTCGTTTTTCCCAATGCGCGTTTGAAGTTATTTTTAACAGCTTCTCTGCAAAAAAGAGTAGAACGAAGGTACTTTGAATTGCTCAATAAGGGAAAATCAATTTCAAAAGAAGAAATACAAGCTAATCTAACAGAAAGAGATCATATCGATTCCACCAGAGCACACAGCCCATTGCGTCAGGCTGAAGATGCAGTAGTTATTGACAATACTAATCTTAGTATAGAAGAACAGTTTGAGATGACACTCACCTTAGCCAAACTTAGAAGTACCTAAGAGTATGTTTAAATTTCTAATATGAGAACACCATATTGTACTTTACTTTTTGTTCTTCTTATCTCAGTCACATTCAGTTGTCAAAAAACAGATCCTATTCTACAAATTGAAGAAAAGCTCAATCAACAATTGCCTTTTCAGGATAGTCCGGATATCCAACTTTTTTTCCTGCCAAAAGATTCACTCCGCAAGAAACTGTTGCTTATTGACGCTTCAAAAAAGCAATTGAATGATGTAAAAACCACCCCTACTAATCAGTCTTCTATCAACCAACTCAATAAGCGAATAGATCGTCTTCAAAAACGATATCAAAGTTTACTGGTCGATCCTAGTGTTTATAATTTGGGCGGAGCCTTGCATAAAATATGCAGTACTGACAGCTTGAGTCAACAACAGAAAAATGAGATTTTATACCAAACCATCTCAATGGCTCCTAAATATTATCGTACTGGCATTAATTTGATCAAATCCAAGAACAACTCGCTTATAGAATTAGCCATAGAAAAACAATTGCTAACGTTAAAATATCTTAAAGAAGACTTACAGAATTGTTTTTCTGAAGGAACTCATCTCCAAACAAATGAGTTAAGCAAAAACATTT
>JBCBCD010000908.1:0-3263 GCA_038530915.1 Bacteroidota bacterium | reverse complement strand
CTGTGTTCAAACTAAAATCGAAAAGTTTAAATCAACCTTAACAAGCCAGGCTTGTTGTCTGATAAATAATGGGCATATATTGTCCGTTAAAGAATAAAATCAAAGAATCAACTATGAAAAACATACTATTCTTACTGTGCTTTATGATAATCAGTAGCTATGTACTAAATGCCCAGGATTATACTAAAGCAGAAGATAGCGACCCTCAGGCTAAAGCAATTTTAGATGGATTGCGCTCCAAATACAAGTCTTATAACAATGTAGAAGCTAATTTTACTTTAGAGTTGGAAATTCCAGGCCAACCTAAAGAAATTCAAAAAGGGGAAGTATATCGTCAGGGAGATAAATACAATTTTAATATTGCCGGAAGAAAATTCATTTCAGATGGTAAAACCATTTGGATCATCCTGGATCAGAATCAGGAAGTACAAATTTCTGATGTACCGGAAGAAGAGGCAGATGAAGGAATTTTAAGCCCACAATCACTTTTTACTTTTTACGAAAGCGGTGATTTCGTTTACTATTTATTCAATGAAGTCAGTCAGAGTGGTGCCATCGTCCAACAAATAGAATTCAAACCACTTGATGAGTATGCAGACTATTCCAAACTGCGCATGGAAATCAATAAGAGTAAAAAAGAAATTATGAATGTAAAAGCATTCGGGAAGGATGGTTCGAGATATACTTTTAAGATTGGAGCCATTAAAACAGCGACTAACTTAGCTGCTTCTTTGTTTACGTTCGATAAGGTGAAATATAAGGACTATACGATTGTAGATTTGAGATAGTAATGTGCAAGCGAAAAGCCTGCAAGGCTTTTCGCTTGCACAGAAGCGTTTAGTCTTCATCAATAATTGCATCATCAATGAGCTCATCGCCATCACCATCGCGATCTTCGAACCCCTTGACTTTCCCATCGTTCTGCTTGGGCTCGTAACTTGGATCATTCGACAACTTAGGTTTGTCACCCTCGTTATGGTAATCACCTTCAGCAAAGCGCTTAGCTTTTTCAAAGAAGCTGTCACTTCCTTCCAAAGTACTTTTCTTGGCATCTTTTAGAGAGTCTGTAAATTTGCGACTTACGTCTGAAGCTTTCTCTTCAATCTTATCACCCATTTCTTTGGCCTTTTCTATGATGTTGTCAATATTTTGACCTTCCATCTGTTTTTTAGCCTTGGCAGCTGCATCATCAGCTTCATCCATTAATTTATTGGTGAATTCTTTGGCTTTGTCAAATGCCTTACCTCCTACATCAGATAATTTTTCAGAAATATTTTCAACAGCATCAAAAAGCTGCTCGTTCATTTTATCTGTCTGTTCTACTATCTTTTTTCCAACTTCACCGGCTTGTTTACTGACTTCACCTGCAATAGCTCCTCCTTTTTCTACAAGATCTTCGCCCATTTCTCTCAGTTTGCTTTTCTCTTTTTCCGTTTTTTCTTCTTCTACCTTTGCATCTGCAGGTGGATCAAAAGGAACTTCATCACCGTCTACCGGTTTTGAAAACTGAAGAGGTTGGTCTTCAGTTTCATTTGTACCATCACCATCATTGTGGTCATCATCATCACTTTCTTCTTTTTTAGGTGCAACATCGTCCCATATTTCATTGACAACATTTTTTGCTTTTTCTTTAGCTAAGTCAAGCTTGTCACCTGCTTTCTCCATTAAATCTTCCGCTTTGTCTTCGGCCTTTTCAAACAAATCTTCTGCCTTTTCCATAATGTTTTCACCGATATCTTCTGCTCGGTCTTTTACTTTTTCAAAAGTCTCTTTGGATTTTTCAGCAATATCTTCGCCTAATTCCTTACCAGCATCAGTAGTTTTTCTTACTGCTGACTTTGTAACTGCTTTTGCTCCGAAGAGCGCTTTTTTTATTTCATTAAAAATTCCCATTGTCTTTTGGTTTTGCTTTTTCATTTAAAGTAAAAAAGTATTTTCGCTTTCGCAAAACTGTAGAACATATCTACTCAAAAAAATAGACCAATGATTTATTCAACATTAGGAACGACAGACTTAAAAGTAAGTAAGATTTGTTTGGGTACCATGACTTTTGGTGCGCAAAATTCAGAAGCTGAAGGCCATGAGCAGATGGATTATGCATTAGAGCAAGGTGTCAATTTTTGGGACACAGCCGAGTTATATGCAGTTCCATCCAATGCACAAAACAATGGTGAAACTGAACGAATTATAGGTACCTGGTTTAAAAGTAGAGGGAAACGCGAAGATGTTGTTCTGGCTACAAAGGTGACAGGACCATCAGGTGGCTTGAAATACATTAGAAACCATAAGCTGGTCTTCAATGAGGAGCAAATTCGCTTAGCCTTGGAAGGAAGTTTGAAAAGATTGCAAACAGATTATATTGATTTATATCAATTGCATTGGCCGGAACGCAATAATAATCGATTTGGTAAGCGTGGGTTCAAATATGATCCCAATGATAGCTGGGAAGATAACTTTGAAGAGGTGCTAAAGGTCTTACAAGATTTGAAACAAGAAGGAAAGATTCGTCATTTTGGCATTTCTAATGAAACGCCATGGGGAATGATGCGCTTTTTGCAACTATCAACTCAGTACGATTTGCCCAGAGCTGTTAGTATTCAAAACCCATACAGTCTTTTGAATCGTACTTTTGAAATTGGCTTATCAGAAATAGCAATTAGAGAAAAATGTGGATTACTGGCTTATTCTCCAATGGCATTTGGCCTACTTTCAGGTAAATACCACAATGGAAAAGCCAGTGATGAAGCTCGTCTCAACAAATTCAAGCAAATGTCGCGTTACAATGGCGAAAATAGCTTTGAAGCCACTCGCAGGTACCTTGAATTGGCTGAAAAATATGAGTTATCATTGGCAAAGTTATCATTGGCTTTTGTCAATACCCGTCCGTTTATGACTGCAAATATCATCGGCGCTACCACCATGGAACAACTGAAAGAAAACATCGACAGTATCAATGTGAACATTACTGAAGAAATGATGAAAGAGATCAATGAGATTCACGAAGCTATTCCTAATCCGGCACCTTAGTCATCGTGTCATCGTGTCATCGTGTCATCGTGTTATCCTGTTAACCTGTGATTTTATACTGCTAATTTGAAAAGCGAATTTTTCAAATTAGCAGTATAAGTCCGTGAAACTCTGCGCAACACAGCGGTTCAAAAAATTGGTCTGAAGATTTTGTTTGATCACAATGAAAATCGAACTTAAAAAAAGATGAAAAGATGAAAAGATGAAAAGATGAAAAGATGAAAAGATGAAAAGAT
>JBCBCD010000907.1:0-3267 GCA_038530915.1 Bacteroidota bacterium | reverse complement strand
CAGTCTACTCCTCTTTTATTGAATAGCATTCCATTATTCAGCCTAGCATCAACTTCAAAATGAACACGATCTCGACTAGCACTTTTCATTTAATTTAATTAGCTTTGCAATAATTAGTAAAACAATTAAAATGAAACACTGGAACAAACTTTCTGAAGATCAAATAAGAGATACCATTAAGGATGCATTAAAGCACAATCAAAATTATTTTGATGACCAAATATTGGGAATTCCAGGTTCTCATCTGGATGACAGGGTGTTTTATCATAAAGCCCCTTTCCTGAAAGATGCTCCTTATCTAAATACGCTTATTCACAATCCTAATCACATTGGGTGTCACACTTTGGGTGATTCTGAGCCATTTTTTAGTGGGACACAAAATATTGAGCGAGAATTGATAAAAATTTGTGCTGAAGATATTTTCAAAGGAGCTACTGACGCACAAGATGGATATGTAGCATCAGGAGGCACAGAAGCCAATATGCAAGCGGTTTGGATTTACAGAAACTTCTTCCGCCAACATTTTGATGCAAAAAATGATGAGATTGGTATTGTATGTTCAGCTGATGCACATTATTCTTTTGCTAAAGCATCTAATGTATTTGATATTCCCATCTATACCATTCCAGTTGATAATCATACCAGACAGATAAATTCTTCTGATTTGAGACAAATACTGGAAGAAGCTAAAAGAGAAAAAGGCTTTAAATATGGCATAGTCATAATCAATATGATGACGACTATGTTTGGCTCCATAGACTCACCTACTCAGTATGCTGAAGTGCTCAATGAGTTATCCATTGAGTTTAAGATGCATGTTGATGGTGCTTATGGAGGTTTTGTATATCCGTTTAGCGTTGAAGATTACGATATCAATTTTGAAAACCCTTTGATTAATTCCATCACATTGGATGCCCATAAAATGTTGCAGGCACCCTATGGAACAGGGATTTTCCTGATTCGAAAGGATTATATGCATTATACCTTTACTGAAAGTGCCAAATATGTGAGTGGACACGACATCACTTTAGTAGGTAGTCGATCTGGGGCGAATGCCATAGCCGTATGGATGATTTTAATGACCTATGGGCCTCACGAGTGGTTTGAAAAAATACAAACCCTAATTTTACGTACCAATTGGCTCTGCAAGCAATTGGATCAATTGAATATACGATACTATCGCAACCCTTATTCCAATATAGTAAGTATCTATTCCGGGCAGCTTCCTCAGGAAGTTAGTGAACAATATGGTTTAGTACCGGACAATCATGAATCTCCTTCCTGGCATAAGATAGTGGTGATGGAGCATGTGACGGTGGATAAAATGGAGCGATTTATTAACGCGGTAAAATATAATTATATATATGATGAGTGCTAGCACTCATCATATATATAATTATATTTTACCGCTTGTATAGTATCTTCCCTGCTTCTTCATACTTATCCCCTTGAATCCAAAATGGTCTTTTCTCCATATCAGCAATCAGGCGAGCGGTGTGGGTAAAGGCCTGAGCATATTTCAAAAGGTATTTGATATCAACAGAATCTGCTTCGTCTGCTAATTGGTGGTAATATTTAGCGATGGTAGCATCAAAGGCTGAAAAGCCGGGACTGAAAGTTAAAGCAGGAATTCCGGCACGCGCAAAGCTTACATTATCAGAACGATCGAATAAATTCTGTTCTTTAGCAGGATCTTTAATGATTCCTAAACCAACTAAACCGGTACCTTTTTCTATAGCTTCATCTGTACCAGTTCTACCAAATCCTAACACAGAAACAGCTTCCGTCGTATTGTAACCAGCTCCATCCGTATTAATATTGAATACCGTTTTATCCAATGGAATGAGTGGGTTTTCAGCATAATAACGGCTTCCCAACAAACCTCTTTCTTCCCCAGTACATGCAAAAACGATAACCGACCTTTTGGGTTTCATTTCTGCGAATGATCTTGCAGCGGTTAATACAGCTACTGTTCCCATAGCATTGTCTCTGGCCCCATTGTAAATATAGTCTTTTCCATTGCTGCCATCTCCTCTGGTACCAATATGATCAAAATGTGCACTTAATATAATATACTCATCTTTTAATTGAGGATCAGCCCCTTCTAAAACACCTACTACATTATTGGATGGGTTGGGCTCAAAGGTGTAGCCTTCTGTTTGTAAAACTACTTTTTTATCCATGCCTTCTCTCATTTCTTTAAAAGTAGCATCGTTCGGCTCAACTTTTATCCAACCATAAGCCATCCCTTGAGCATTTGTATTGTTTTCTGCTAAAGTAATGCCACTGCGTCCAAACTGACGAACAAAAGAATTCCAAGGTATTTCCAGTGCATACAGTTCAATTAGAGCAAGAGCTCCTTTTTCTTTAGCCATTGCTAGCTTTTGTGGCCCTGCAGCAAATGCTTCTTGTCTACTTTGCCCTTCCTCAATCCCTGGAATGGCAAACACTACTTTTCCTTCTACATCTTTGCCTGCATAATCATCTCTATCAGCAGCTTTATCGACCCAGCCATGTCCTACAAATACGGCATCTGCATTTTGTATATCAACATTGCCAGACATGATCAATACCTCTCTTCTTTGATTATATTTTCTATCATTAATGGTAAAAGTTACTTTGGAAGGTCTTGACACGGTTACAAAATCAATAAATTGTAAAAAATCACTTTGCCCTGGAGCAGGTTGAAATCCATACATGCGAAGGGTTTCAGCAATGAACCTTGCTGCTATATCATTTTCAGATGTTCCGGTTAGTCTTCCTTTCATTTCATCAGCCGCTAAAAAACGCAATTGGAACTCAACTTCTGATTCTTTCACCGACAATTCCGGGAAATTAGTATCCTGCTGTGCCCAGCTGAACAAAGGCAAGCATAGTAGTAGAAAAGTAAATTTTTTCATTGAACTATTGTTTTAATGTGTTGCAAATTAAGTCATTCTTTTAGAAATCGCGATATCTCTTTACCGTCATTGGAATAAAAACTCCATTGGTAAAGAAGCTATAAAGTTTGCAACAAAACGGAATAATTGGGAACGAAGATACGCACCCAAGAGGAGATTACAAGAGATTTTAAAATGGTATCAATAATTTTCAACAAAACTTCTATTTATCTATTTTAGATAATACTACTTTGTCACTTTGATCGGAAGTATTTAAAAATGTATGATGCTTGATTCAATTGTCCCAGTTGGGACAACATATTGTTAACCAGAAAATATGATGTAATGATGTGTGCCGATAGGTACACTATATATTGCGTACCTATCG
>JBCBCD010000906.1:0-3267 GCA_038530915.1 Bacteroidota bacterium | reverse complement strand
TAATATGAAAAGTTGGAGAAGATGTAAGTGATAAAACACCTTAATTTTAATCCTACTCTAAAGTCGGAAACCATCTATTTCCTCAATAAATAGTTGTTGGAATCCCGCGCAATTAACAGTAAGATTGAGTAAGACTACTGTACTACCCGTTATTCTTTTATTGCCTTAAACTTTTGAACTAGACCATTTGCGATTAAAGTTTTGACTGATAATAATTAGGAGATTGTAGTATGAACCTTTTTTTTGTAGAGCTTGCAATTTTTATCAAAAAATGATAAATTATTTTAAATTATTATCAATATATGAACATACAGTTGCTAGAGGTAGAAACTGGAAAATTATATGAGGGGCAGATAGTAGAAAGTTTTCCAAAGGAAATGCCATTAAAAAAAGATGGCTGGCATTTCATATGGAAAAAATTAGCAAAAGTAGAAGGGGCACAATTTTATAAAATTACTTTAAAAGATTCTCCTAAACGAATAGAGGGCTTGCTAATGATTACATTGATCAACGATGAAATGCTTTATATGAATAATATAGAGGTAGCTCCAACAAATTATGGGAGTAATGGGAAATATGAAAATGTAGCTGGTAGTTTAATAGCTTTTGCTTGTATGAAAAGCTTTGAATTAGGGAAAGGGGACTATTTGGGTTTCTTATCTTTTGATAGTAAGACTGAGTTAATTGCTCTCTATCAAGAAAAATATGAAGCAACTTGGGCCATAGGTCAAAAAATGTTCATTGATCCTTTAGCAGGAAGAAAGTTGATGGATAAATATTTAAAGATATCTATAGATAAAAAATAAATAAGCTATGAGTAAGCAAAAAATAGTAAATGAAGGCGGTATAATTGGCAAAGGGGAGGGGCTTGTAAATCAGAATAGCAAAGATTTTAAGTTATTACAGGAGATAATAAACGGCCGATCTAATGAATTGAATAAAACCGACTCTATTATTAACAGATTATTGTCTATAAGATTTCAAATGGAAAGTTATTTATATAAGGAACATTCCGGAGAATTAATCAAGGCAGGAACTTTTTTAGAGAACTTTATATCTGTTTTAAATATCAAAAAGAAGGATTTTGCTGAATATATAGACTATAAAGAAAGCAATTTAAGTGCCGTTTTCAAGGGACGAAGGAAAATAAATATAGATTTAGCAATTAAACTGGGTGAAATATTTAGAGTTGATCCGGTATTATGGTTACATATACAAAGTAAGAATGAATTACGGGAATTCATTGATAGTGATAATGAAAGATATAAAAAATATAAGCTAGAGGATTTACTGAAAGAAGTGAATTAAAAATCACACTTAAAATAATTCTCTTTCAACCATTTCTCCTTTTCCTTATAATCTGGCATTCTGTTTTCAACTAGTTCCCAAAAGTTAGATGAGTGATTGAATACCTTAATATGTGCTAATTCATGAATGATCACATAATCAATCACTTCTTGTGGCGCGAATAACAAACGAGTTGACAAGCTCACCACTCCATCTCTATTACAACTGCCCCAATTGGAGCTGTTGTATTTCAATCGGACATTTTTTATCTCATAATTAAAATGCACATTGTTGATGTGATTTACTCTTGCAGTAATTTCAGGAAGTTGATGGCTGCCAATGGTTTTACTCAATATGCGTTTAAAATGTTTTGACTCTTGTTCTTGTGGCAGGGTGGTAGGGATTTTTAGTGTGATCTGCTGGCCTTCTAATTGGCTACCTATTGTTTTTCTATCTTCTTTTTGGATAAAAATAGTATACAGATGGCCACCTACCTGAAGCTGCATTCCATCATAATAGACACGACCCGCTAAGTGTGTTAATAGGTCGGGGTTTTTATTGACTTGTTCTTCCAGCCACTTTTGTACATTACCCAGGTGCTTAAGAAATGACTGCTTGGTCATTAAGCGAGGCAATCGCATAATAACTGCGTATTTACCTATGGCATAGCGAATGCTAGTGCGATTCTCTTTGATCACATTAACTGGGATTTTTTGCCCGTGTACCTCTACATAAGTTAACTGTTTTCTCTTTGACACTATTTAGCCATATTTTTTTTCAAAGTATTGCATTACTTCAATCAATAATTGTACGCTTTCCATTTCCATTGCATTGTACATAGAAGCTCTGAAACCTCCAACTGTCCTATGTCCTTTGATACCTGAAATATCAGCCTGAGTACAAAGTTCAAGGAATGCATTTTCTAAATCTTTGTTTACAGTAACAAAGGTAGCATTCATTACAGAGCGATCCTCCGTTGCTACCACACCCTTCAGAAGGCCATTTCTATCCAATTCATCATAGAACAGCTTGGCTTTGGCTTCATTCTTTTCTTGCATAGCTTTAATACCTCCCTTGCCTTCCAGCCATTCTAAAGTAAGCATGGAAACAAAGATTGGAAAAACAGGAGGTGTATTGAATGCCGAACCTTTAGCAATGTGGGTACGATAGTCCAACATGGTAGGTATCAACCGTTGTGTTTGTTCCAGCATTTCCTTTTTGACTATTACTAAGGTGACGCCTGCAGGACCAAGGTTCTTTTGTGCACCAGCATAGATCAAACCAAAACGATGGATATCTACGGGATAACTAAATATGTCAGACGACATATCGCACACCAATGGCACTGTGGTTTGAGGGAGCTGTTTGTATTGTGTACCATATATAGTGTTGTTGCTGGTTACATGTAAATAGGTAAGGTTGCTTTCAATGGAATAGGATTTAGGTATATAGGTATAGTCCCTATCCTCAGAAGATGCTATTACACTTATCTCACCAAACTGCTTGGCTTCTTTGATGGCTTTATCTGACCATCTACCTGTATCTATAAAGCCTGCTTTTTGTTCTTTGGGCAATAGATTCATAGGAGCCATATAGAATTGACTACTAGCGCCACCGGTTAAAAATAAAACAGCATAACTCTCTGGTATATCCAGCATTTGTCTGATCAATGCTTCCGTCTTTCCAAGAATTTCCTGAAAAGCTGAACTTCTATGAGAAATCTCCAGAATAGATAAGCCAGAATTATCCAGATTAATAGTTGCTGCTGCTGCTTTCTCAAATACCACCTTTGGCAACATAGCCGGCCCCGAACTAAAGTTGTGTTTCTTCATGTTTTGGTTTCCGTTTTGAAGACCGCAATTTAGAGTTTTTGTACTTACGATTCAATGAGTAAAGGAGGAAGGAAAAAAATATTAAAAATGACAAATAAAAGTTTGGAAGACCGGGAAAGGATATTAGATTTGCGTCGCCTTTTGAAGA
>JBCBCD010000905.1:0-3270 GCA_038530915.1 Bacteroidota bacterium | reverse complement strand
TATAAAAGACCGCCGGATATCATCCGGCGGTCTTTTATATTCAGTAGGTCTATTGGATACTATTTTATTTTCTTTTGATTAGAAGCATTAACAAACAGCGTATTTCCTATGGATTGATAGCCTTCGAATACTTTTTCTCCATCATGCTTGATGGCTTCATCTCGAACACCTATTATGGTGAGGTCAGCATCCTTGGATTTTTCACTAATGATGGTTCTGGTATCGACCTCTTGAGTTTTTGCGATGAACTCAATATTGTGTGAAGCAATTGGTAGTTTTCCATCATTGATAAGACCTATGAGTCTTTCTCTTTCTGTCTGAAGGTCTTCTTCTGGGAAGAGGGCAAATATTTTGATATAACCGTTTTTCCATTCTTTATGGCCAACAATGATGTAGCCAAGTAGAATCATTAAGTTGGCATTGTCATAATCTTGCCCGGTTATCCAAATATTGATGCTTTGTTTCAAGCCATATCCTCTTTCGGAAGTGCCTAAAATAATCACATCAAAGGCAACTGATCGAATCAATTTAAAATTATCTACGATATCATTAAGGTTGGCAGGATTGTGTTTGGAAAATTCTAAAAGCAATAAATTGTTTTCTGTACCCGAAATCCCTGGCAATTGTATTACTTGTGCGATAGCTGAAGTGTAGGAAGGACTGATTAAGGTATCTATGTATATATTACTGTGACTGGATTCAGCCATCTTGATCAGTCGATCTTTACAAATTTTAGCTTGCTGATGGGTGTTTTTGGACAAATAACCATTGATTTTATGGATATAAGTACCAAAACCATAGCGCTGAGAAATCCACCTCAATAGATCAAAAACACCCAATCTGTCAAAGGAATTTTCTGAAATACAAACAGCAGAAGGACGCCAGCTTCCTGTCTGTTCTTTCTCCGCCTTTTGAAGAAAAACTTGCAGCTGTCTACTAAACTGAAAAATTACACCTTGGAAAATAGCGGCCATGTTTTTCTTATCCGGATTGTAAGTACTTACCAGAAAATAGAATATTACCATTAATAAAAGTGCTAGAAAGGCATAACCTGTATTCATAAAGAACATCAGACCAAAACACGCTAATGCACCAAATAATGAAATATACCATCTCGATCTAAATGTAGGTCGATAAGAAGGATCAGCAGAAAAGTGCTGTAAAAATGAAATAAGACAAAGGGTACCATAAGTCACCATAAAAAACATGGAGATGATCTCTGCTACAAAGTCTAGTTCACCCAATATGATAAAGAAAGTAGCAATAACTATGGTCACAACCGTACTATTGAAAGGTTCGTCATTTTTACCTCTACCTCGGGAAAGCCAGAAGTTCATCTTTCTATTGGGTAAAATGCGGTCACGTGCTATTGCCTGTAAAGTCCTTGGGGCAACCAAAATAGAACCTAAAGCAGAGGATATGGTAGCAGCCGCTAAGCCCACAGGAATCAACCAAAATCCCTGATACGCAATATCCGCCATTACAAGTTTGCTGGTATCCGCCAAATCCTCTGGACTAGCAGAGGAAGCTAGTTTTATTGCGATAAATACATATATCACCATCCCTGTCAGAGTCGCAGCCAGTGTTCCCAAAGGAATGGATCTACTTGGATTTTTCAAGTCTCCTGAAAGCCCTACACCGGCTGTCATCCCGGTAAATGCAGGGAAAATAATAGCAAAGACAGTGAAGAAACTAAGAACTTCAATCGGCGATCGAGTTTCATCCTGAGCACCTGCTGTTGCTTCGTTTACATCCAGTGTTTCTCTAACTGCATATTGCGTGCCATCAATTGTTATAGAGTCAAGGCTGTTTGAATCTGTGGGACTGGTATTGCTTATGGTCGTTTCAATTACCTGGCCATTGCCGACTCGAGCAAAAGGATCCAATGTATTTTCTTGACTGTAGGTAGTTGTCCCAATAAAGAAGGCAACAAGAGAAATAAATAAAGTAGCTACAACTATGTATAATGTCTTTACTCCCAAATCAGCACCCTTAGCTAATACAACAGCCGTTAATAGGAAAAGAGCTGGCAAACTAACGGTCTGCTTTTTTAGTAGCAACCATTCTAACCTGGGATCAAGGGTATAATTGGCTATCAGATATTCAAAAAGAGATGTAAATGCTTCCGCAAAGGCTATGATATAAAATGCGACGCTAATGGCTTGAGAAAAATACAGAGCAATACCAATAGAAGAACCAATAACTAAACCAAAAGAGCGCGACATGATGTAATATTCACCACCACCTTCTACTTTTTGATTGGTTGCAATCTCAGCAATTGCCATTGCTGTAGGAATGGTAACCGCATGGCCAATCAAAACAATAGCGATGGTCCCTACCAATCCAACCTGGCCTACAGCAAATCCAAACCTTAAAAACATTACTGCACCCAATATGGTCGAAATGGCTGTAAAGAATACAGGCGCCGTACCAAATTTTCTTACCTCTTTACTCGTACTCATTATTGTTTGGATTAAATAAGTTATCTGTCTGTATGATGTTTTTTTGCAAAAACAAATGTAAAAAACACTTACAATGATCACTCAGAATAAGGAACGAATTATTAGTTTTCTTCGTTATTTCCTTATCTCAAAATAAGCCTTATTTTTGAGGCCTTGTTTAGACCGTCTCATATGACAATAATAAACATTATAAACTCAAAATTGAATTACAGAACAGTTTAAATTATCGCAGATCATGTATAGAACGCACAATTGCGGTGAACTACGCATAGAAAATGTCAATCAGGAAGTAAGCCTGAGTGGATGGGTACAAAAAGTAAGAGACAAAGGCTTTATGATGTGGATTGATCTTCGAGATCGCTACGGCATTACTCAGCTGATCTTTAATGAAGAAAAGACAGACAAAGCTGTATTTGATTTGGCTCGTACGCTGGGTAGAGAGTTTGTGGTTCAGGTAAAAGGTACAGTAATTGAACGTTCTTCAAAAAATGATAAAATTCCAACGGGAGCGATTGAAATCGAAGTGAGTGAATTGAACATATTAAACGCTGCTGAACTTCCACCATTTACCATTGAAGATGATACGGATGGAGGGGATGATTTGAGAATGAAATACCGCTACCTGGACTTGCGTCGTAGACCCGTTCAGAATAATATCATTTTCAGAGGTATGTTGGCACTTGAGGTAAGAAAGTATTTGGGTGGAATGGATTTCGTAGAAATTGAAACGCCTTTTCTGATCAAGAGTACGCCTGAAGGTGCAAGAGATTTTGTAGTGCCCAGCCGGATGAATCCTGGACAATTTTAC
>JBCBCD010000904.1:0-3274 GCA_038530915.1 Bacteroidota bacterium | reverse complement strand
GTGAAAATTTTATTACTGATGTTGGAATAAATCCAAGATTGGAAAATTTCACCTACCGATTCAAACAGCCAATCTGCCCTTACGTTTTTGTTGGTAAAACCGCCATTAAATCCAAAGTAGTAGTTTTTGTTTAGTTTTTCTGATGTAAACGAGGTATGAAAAAGTAACGTGTTATTGAATCTACCACTAGGGTTGATGTAATCAAATTCTAACCCAACATTTCTGGAATACTCATTCGTCGATTCTTTTCCTGTAGCTTGACGGTTAATAAATAGGCCTTTTATGGTGGAACGCTTGAAAAGACGTTGCTGAAAGGCTCCTACAGCAAAATTTTCTGCAGGAAGATTGTTGAAGCCATCGGTTTGGACATTCATTAATCCCAGTCGTAGTCCAGGTGTAATATTTCCGGTTATTCTCGCACCAAAGTCAATGGGAATTGGGTTACCATTGGACAATCCAATGCGTCGCGAAAAAAAAGGACGAATGGTACCGTTTCCAAAACTGGTAAATATATCAGCATTGTCAAGGAAAAAATTTCGTTGCTCTGGTAAAAAAATATTGAATCGTGTAATGTTGGTAACCTCTTGATCTACGTCAGCATTGGAAAAATCAGGCAAAACCGTCAAATCAAGATTCAAATTAGAGTTCAAATTGATTTTAACATCTCCGCCAACATTAAAATCTTGACTGCTTTTCGGGTCTAAACTGTTCTGAAAATCCTTGGTGTTAGAAAATATAATGTATGGATTTAAGGTAAATAAAGACGATTTCCCTTCAATGGGTTTGTCCCATGTAAGAGTGCCCATATAATTCATGTCAATGGAATTGAAATTTACCGGAAAAAGTGTCCATGTAGAGTTTATGAACTTCTCCCGATCAATACGTACAAAGTTGATGCCCCAACTTAAGTTCTCTTTGTCATACTTTAGAGAACGAAAGGGAACGGCCATCTCGGCTATCCAATAGTCTTCGTATTGTTGGACAGAAGAAAACCATCGTTGATCCCAATTTGGGGCATAAATTGTCTGAGATCCAAACAGCTCCAAAGTAGCCTCGATTTCGGCGCCCCCTGCATTTACGCCAAACATAAAGCCATTTTGTTGTTGGTTTGTTGGGTCAATCACTATGTTGAGGGCATCACTGAAAAAAAGCCCGAAGTCATCATCTCTCTCTAAAGTTTGTATAACCCTTTTTCCGCTATCATACATTTTTGCAAAAAAGTAAATGAATTCATTGTCATATGTGATTCGCACTTCCGTCTGATTTTCTGCATTTCCTATATCAGTAGGGAAGTGGTTGTAAAAGTTGGTTATCACTTCATGTCTATTCCACTCTTGATCATTAGGAACGCCATCGAGAACTATTTTATCAATTGCCGGTTTAATGTTGTAATTCAATCGAGTAGGGTTTTCAGATTGGGCAATCATACCCGTCTGGATAGCCATAATTGTTATTAGTGTATATTGAAACTTTCTGTACATAGTGCTGATTGATTGATTAGGATGAATATGAAGTAATTGTTTTGTAGGTATCTAAATTTCAGCACAATAAATATTGGGTTCTTGACTAAATGGGTAAGTAATTAATCCTTACATTCCTTATGGGAGTCAAGTCCAAGTTTTATGATTTTTTAAAGACTGTAAAAGGATTAAAAACCCTAGGCATAAATTGATTGTTAAGAGGAATGCACTTAAAACTGATGCAGGTAAAAGCGGGATACGAATACAAGAAGGATATGGTTTAATTTAAAATATGTGCACCGATATGACTTTTAAGCAAGTATTAAAAGTCATATTTCCTGGGTTGGTTTTCATTAAATCAATTGTTGTTTGTATCTGTTTTTCCCAAGATTGAAAACCCCCAACTTAACTCCAACACCTAATGAAAATCCATTTAGAGTCTGTCTTGAATGATTTTCAAATTTATACCTACTTGAAAAACGATACTTAATACCTGTTTCAAATTGAAAAAAGCTCGAAAAGTTGAACAATAAATTAATACCAGGTTCAACAACGAAAAATGATACCATATCTTCATCTTCCAATCTACCGCTATTTGTTGTGTCCAAATAACCAACGAGACCAGGACCTATAAGAATTGGAAAGGATAAATTAAACCGGGTTTTACTGGAAAGTATGGGTTCTAAGTGTAACCCTCCGTAGAGTGCTATCAAATCTTCTGAATTATTTGTAATGGAATTAAAAGAGTTGCTTTCAGAAAATAGAAAGTTTCCCGCCAAGCCAATCTCAAATTTATGATTTGCTACATAAGCTATTTTTAGTCCTGTTCCCAGTGCATTCTTATTATGAACCTTAGTGAAGTTGGCAATACTTCCTGCATAAAACCCGTGAACCATATTCCTACGGTCATTAAATGTTATATACTCGTTATTGATTTCTTGTGCCATATTCGGACTAATGAACAAGAAAAAAAAGAAAAGAGAAGCTATCTTATTAATTGTCATTTTCGTTTAATAAATGGTCAAACTGTGTTGAATTCATTGATGTTTGGGGGTGTGGTTTTTAAAACCTTTCTGTTGATTCGCCCTTACAGCGGAAAAATCAATCTTAATTTGAATTGTTTTTTTCACTTATTTAGAATCTTTTCCTAATTACAATTTCTTTTTAGGTAAAAGACAATTCTAAACAATAGTAGTCAAAGTGAAGTTTACAGCATCAAGAAGACCATTTTTATAAGTAAGAGATTGAGTTTTTTGTGTATGAATAAAATCCGTACCTAAAATGGGTTGTAAAATTTTTTAAAACTTCCTTCTCAATGACTAAAAAGCTTTTAAAAAAGTGAAAACTGGTGATATCAAATCAAGGGTTCTTTTAACTTCTCATTTTCATGATTGCGAACAAAGTCAAAACCCAAATTAAAGCCAAGACCACAATATATGGCCCTAAATAGCCTCGGCCTATCCAGAGTGTTGTTATTAAATCCGTTGAAATCGGTACATCCAATTCGGAAGGCATAAACCCTACCAGAGATAGCAATGCGCCATGCAGACTATGAAATAAAATAGAAATGCCGATGCTGCCTTTTGTTTTAAGATATATATAAGTGAACAAAATGGTCCATGGGAAAACGTAAAGAATTGAAATAATGGCCGGAACATTATGTATTCCTGTCCCTAACCAAAAGGTAGGTAAGTGCCAAAGCCAATGAACCAAACCCATAAAAATACTTGCTTTTATGGGAGTTGTTAATTCTAACAATCTGGGTAGCGCGAAACCCCTCCATCCTGGTTCTTCCCCTAGGCCTGGAATCAAAA
>JBCBCD010000903.1:0-3274 GCA_038530915.1 Bacteroidota bacterium | reverse complement strand
TTGCGTCTTTCTTTCTACATCTTTAAATACGCCAAATTCAAATGCTAAATTTTCACTTATGGTCAAATGATTGGTTTCAAACAATACGTCTACTTTTCCCATTCCTCCTTTCATGAAATCCAATATATTTTCATTGCCTTGGACAGCAGGCCTATTAGGTGGAAAAATAAATGCGTTTTTCGCATAAATATCCTTGAAGATATTAGGTTGAACTTGATGCCAAGCATCTGTCCATATTTGCATAAATGGTTTATTCTTAGTCATTGAATTACAAGTTGTAAGTGCTATTGAAAGAAGCAGTATTTTAATAACTCTGAAATTGATAATCATAACAATTAGTCATATTAAGTCAACATTAGTTTCTTTATAGACTACTCTTTTAAAAAATTTTGATCAAAATTGTCCGTTTGCGATCAAATCACCAAATAGTAGATTACTAACAAATTGGTAAGTATGAGAAAAAAATCATCCTCCAACTTTTATGATGAGAAGTTTTAAAAAAATGAATACTCCTTTATGACGACTATTCATGTCATTAGAAATGTTGGAGACCAACTGTTAAAAGGAAGATTAACGAGCATAAATTTTGAGTAGTTGGCTACTCCAAATAAGGATAGTATTAGACTAATATTCTAGAATAAATTACCTGTACAATGGGTAATTTTTCCTGACTCTAATTTGTGGAGTATATCAACAAGTCATTACTATTGAACAGCATTATTATACTAAAAAGATATCGATCGTAGGGCACTTTGATAGGGAACAATGGTTGTCAGGTTGTAGCTCAACAAAAATAAAAAATATAGGATAGGAAAAGAGTAAGTTTGTTGGGGACGGGTTATTATTGAGCTTTTACAAAGTAGAATTATATGGTTAATTTTAATCAAAATTTGCAATATTAAGATAACAGTGTTATATTTACATTATGAAACAACTTATTGGTAAAAATGAAATCATTAATACAGCTCTTAAAGTTGCTAAAGAGAAAGGTTGGGAAAAAACCTCTGTAAGAGAGATTTCTAAAGCAATAAACTATTCTACCATAAAAATATATTCTGAATTTGGTAGTAAGGATGGATTACTGCGAGCCATCCAAGAGAAAGGTTTCATGATGCTAAAAAATGAATATTTGAGGAGTACTCAATCAAACGAAAGTGCTGAGGCAAAGCTGATAGAGCTGACAGTAGCACATTATCGGTTTGCTATTCATCAGAAAACTTATTATGATCTTATGTTTCAAATGAATGGTTCTACTTGCTCTTTGCCTAGTGGAGCAGTATTACAAAATCCAAGTAAACCTATCAATGAACTCCTATCATATATAACGGGCTATAAAGTTGATAAGACTTTATTTTTTCATTGGTGGGCTTTAGCCCATGGTTTTGTAGCCATTACCAATGCAGGTAAAACGAAAGAAGAAGAAGCTATCACTATGCTTAGAAGTATAATGAAAGATTTTATTAAAGGGATTAAAAAATAGTTTTTTTACCTTCTATATAACGATGTTATATAGAATTTTTGCTTTAAGCCTAACAAACTAGAAATAACAATCAACATTTGCGTTCAGCTATGGAACGCGAGATCGAACTAATTTTTTTAAACTACAAATAACAGTGTTATATGCACAACTTAATACAATTTGGCAAAACATTGCTGATCCTATTAGCTCTTGCATGCTTACCCTCGCTAGGATTATTTGCACAAAATGGAGGAATTAAAGGCATTGTTGTAGATGAACTTACCAACCAAGCCTTATCTTTTGCTACTGAATCGATAGAAATATTAGAGGTAGGTACAGTGACTACCGAAGATGATTCATTCGAGTTAAACGGGCTGGATGCTGGTACCTATAATATAACTATAACATCATATTTACTATAGCAAAAGGCTAAATTTCCCTTTTCAGTATAATTTCAAACATAAATAATAATCTTAAATTTATTTAAAATGAAAAGTAAAACAATCTTAATAGTTGGTGGCACAGATGGTATTGGAAAGGCAATAGCTATGAAAGCTGGCAATGAAAATAGTGTGATCTTAGTAGGTAGAAGTATTCAAAAAGGAAAAGCTTTATTAAAGCAGTACTCAAATTGGTATTTCTATCCTGCTGATATCTCAGAAATGAAAAATGTAGTCACTCTATTAGAAGGCATTTCAAAGAATCATTCGCAAATTGATTATGTTGTACATACTGCAGATGTGCTATTAGACAAAAGGGTAGAAACTAAAGAAGGACTAGAACTTTCTGTTGCCGTCAATATTTATGCACGGGTTCTTTTGAATCACTTGTTATTGCATAAACATGGATTTAAGCCTACTAGAATTATGCATGTAGCGTTAGCAGGTGCGCCATTTGGACAAAAAACTTTTATGGATGAATTCCCAATTAAAGAGCACGTGAGTTCTGCCAAAGCACATATGATTGGACAAATAGCGAATGATGTATATGGGCTTTTCTTACAAAGAAAGTTAAACGAGGAAGTTAAGGTTAATATTCTCAATCCGGGAATGGTTGATACGGATATTAGAAGAAATGGTGAACTTCCCATGATGATGAAAGTCCTCAATCCAATTTTTGCATTGTTACGTCCATTTATCGAAACAAAACCTAATGAATATGCAGAAATTCCTTTCTCTATTTTAAAAGGGAAAAATGAAATAGCAGAGACCCACGTACTTATATCTGCAAAAGGTAAGTCCGTCAAGAATTCGAAGGTAACATCTAATATCAGAAATCAAGAAGCTACTATGAGTAGTATTGAAAAAAAGCTTCGGGATTTGACAGGGTTGGCCATTGATTTATCACATGGATAAGATTAGCTTAGCTTTTAAAGAAATAAACCTTAACGATAAATTGAAAAAACTTGGATGTAAGTTACCTGTAGTGTCTACATTTAGTAGACACTATGAATTTTTTAAGATTAGAGAAAACGTTGTCTGTGTTACCATTCAATTTCCAATTCTGAACAAAGAATACAAGTATCAAGGACGATTAAGTGATAAAATTTCAACCGAGGAAGGGTCCAATTATGTGCATTAAATGTTTTGGCAACAGTAGATCATCAAATTGGACTCAAGAAAATTTTAGGACTAAAACATTTAAGGTTTTATCAATACGGAACTCATCAAGGATAATTGGGACAACCTTCTTCGATTGAGTACCTCTATTAAACTCAAAGGGTGTAAAGCTTCTTAGCTTTTCCAACGCCTTAATTCTTACTCCTGTCAACATCCTGTTTACAAGGCACTCAAAGAATATGGCAAGATCATCAAA
>JBCBCD010000902.1:0-3277 GCA_038530915.1 Bacteroidota bacterium | reverse complement strand
TTAATAACATTAATCTTACTACTATGTTTTCTCTTACTTTGTATGCATTGGTGGGAATGGTTTGCTGATCTTTTATCTGATTGTATAGGATTTTTAATCCGTCTTTCTAATGGGATTGTTACGAATATTTCATCTTTGCCATTTGCAACGAGTCAGGAAATATGGATGGAAACCATGGATCTCATATTGCTCTACCTGACTATTGTTAGCGCTTTTTTGATTTTCAAAAAAAGAGCCCGATGGATTGGGATAATTGGGTTGGCTTCTTTAAGCCTCTTTATGATGATCTGGCAGATTCATAAATACTACCAAAGCAACCATCAACATATAATGGTGGTTTACCAATCTTCCTCAGGAACGTATATCGATCTTATCGATGGTGTTTCATGCCTGTCTTATTTAATCTCTGAAAGGTCGGATCAGAAATTGAAGGAGAACATTGGAAATAACTTTAGATCAAAAAGTGGTATTAAACGCAGAAAAATTAAAAGAATAACATGCTCATCCGAATCTAATCTTGTTATTGAATGCCCATCAATTACTTTGATCGTTGGGATGCCTTCTTTACAAATACTTAATCACAATAGTGACAAGCCCTTATTTATAATCTGTGATGGACTTCCCAAAGCATCGATTTCTGGAAAGCCCATTACTAAATGGATTATCAAAAAAGAAAAGCCTCCTTCTCATTCAGAGCACACATGGTATTTAAAAAAATCCGGAGCATTTATTCATAAATTTTAAGTGATGGAAAAACTAAAACAAATGATCTATTTGAATATAGATGATAGGAGGGCAGTGATTGCTTTTTTAAGCATCGGCTATCTGATGCTTTTATCACCTGTTTTCTTTAAAAATTTTGACAATCATGAAGTTAAAGGAGAATGGGTCAGTGATTTGAAACATACATTAGACACTATTATTGATGAGCAGAAAGATAGCTTAAAGCTTTTTTTATTTGACCCCAATTCAATAGAATTAGACTCTATGTTGATGATGGGATTACCTGCTAAAGTCTGTTATACAATTGATAAATACAGAAAAAGTGGTGGGACCTTTTATAAAGCTAAGGATCTATTAAAAATCTATGGTTTAGATTCAACACTTTATAACGAGATGGCACCCTTTATAAAGATTCCTTCGAAGCAGCCTCAATTGAAGCGCGTAAAGAAATTTAATAGTGCAAAGGCCAATAAGCCATCAAAAGCTATAAAGATTAATATCAATGAAGCTACGATGGAGGAATGGAAAAAGCTTTATGGAATTGGGCCGGCCATTTCTAAGAGAATAGTCAACTTCAGATCCAAATTAGGTGGTTTTGTAAGTGTGGATCAAGTGGGAGAGACCTATGGCTTAGCAGATAGTACTTTTATCAATATAAAGAAGCAACTTTTTATTGATGAAGGATTTCTTCCTCAAAAAATTGAAATTAATCTACTGGACATAGCCGGATTGGCTGCTCATCCATACATCCAATGGAAAGAAGCAAAAGCAATATTTTACTATAGAATGAATCATGGTCCTTATGAAAATATAATGGATTTAAAGAAGGTAAAATTAATAAGTAAGGAAGAGGTACTTAAATTAGAACCCTACCTATCGTTTTAGGAATGAAAGTAAATAGCTAAACACTCAAAAAGCTTTATTTGTTTCAGTATCAACTCATTAGTTGTACCTTTTAGCTTTAACTTGACACTGTTTACTCTTTTTAAATAAAACTCACAACGGCTGCAGCTTCTTCATTGTTGCAACATTGAATTAGTTAACATTAACCTTGCTAGCCATGAAACAACGTAAAGCTTTTACAACTCTACTGCTATTCCTATGTACATTGCTAATGGTACAAATTTTGAATGCTCAAAAAGAATTTCCAAATCGAAACCACAGTTGGAATCTGGGCTACAGTGTTTTACATGAACAATTGCCTGAAGGGGCAGAGTACGTTCCCACTACCTTATTAGGCAACTATACTTTATGGACTTTAAAACGATTCACTATCTATGGAGAGTCCCAACTCACACAAGCAAGTTCTCCATTTCGCTCACAGATAGAGTTTGAATTTGGGGTGAATTTTGGTTTGAGATACCGTTTTATACAGGCTAAAAACTGGATTCTTGAAGGAGCCATAGGAGCGGGACCACATTATATTACTATTGAAACTCGAAGACAAGCCAATGGATTTATCTTTTCAGACAACTTTGAATTGGGAACTACTCATTTCTTTAAAGGAATTAATACGGGACTGAATTTTAAATTAAGATACCGTCATATTTCAAATGCAGGACTAAAAAATCCTAATGGTGGAATAGATAACCTATTTGTGGTGATGGGAATCACCTCTGTATTCTAGATTTGTTATTTAATTGCATTTGTAAAGAAGTGGTTGGACAAAAATAAGTAGTGTTTTTGATCGATCAGATTTTTGGAGTTGATCGAGGCGAATTTGCAAGGTGATTCATATCAGCTGAGCATTCAACGAATAGCAGCTCAAAAAGATGACATCATAAGGTGATAATTATTTTTGGCCAACCACGTAGTGTAATTCACTTTATTCGAAAATTGAATTACCTTCTATTTTATTTCATCTTTTAGCATCAGAATATGAAGAAGAATTACTTATACTTATTGCTCCTCTTTACTTTTTGGTCATGTAATAATGAAGAACAAACCAATACAGATCAAAGTGAACCACCTCAAGCAGTATCTACTGTTTTTTCTGATACAAAGCCTTTAGGACTAGATAAAGTATGGTACCAGGGAAAGGCGGAAGTGAGTCGCTATTCATTGGCTCAAAATAGATACAGACAAATCAATAATGGTGAAGCAGTATTAATTTTTGTAACTGAAGACTTTCTAACGGATAAGCAGGTGAAAAATGATAGGTATTCTAATCCAAATTCAACACCTGTAATCAAGACCAATCACTTAAGAAAATTCCCAACAGGTTTTTATGATTACTCGCTTATGTTGTCTGTATTCACGCCTACTAAGGTACATGAGTTTCCAAACACCATGAAAGTAACGACAAGTATCCAGGATTGGTGTGGTCATGTATTTATGCAGCTGAATCAAAAAGGGGATCAATATCAAGCGGAGATGAGATCCTATTTTGAGAGTGAAGGTGATGAAGAGTTGAATGTGCCCATTTATCCTTTAGAAGATGAGTTATTCAATAGACTGAGAATGGACCCCGCTAGCCTACCACAAGGAAAATTTAAAATGTATCCTGGTACATTCTTTGTAAGGTTAGCTCATAAGGAATTCAGAGCCCAAGATG
>JBCBCD010000901.1:0-3281 GCA_038530915.1 Bacteroidota bacterium | reverse complement strand
TACATTTTGAAATACTTCCGATCAAAGTGACAAAGTAGTAGTAAGTGGTTGGACAAAAATAATCTTCTCATTTTGCTACTTACACTTAAAGGAGAGGCCTTACATTAATGCCTTAAACGTGCATCTAAATATCGTTCTATAGCTTTTAAGTCTTCATATATTGATCCTCTAGCTATAATCTTACCCTCATAATCTATTAAAAGAAAAACGGGAAGGTAGTTTATATCAAGCTTTTTTGTATACGATTCAGGGGAGTTAAATTTTCTCATACTCTCGTAGAGCTGTCGCCAGTTAAGTTTATTATAAAAAGCCATTACCATTGGGTTAGTTGGAAACTGATCAAAGGAAACCCCAATGACAGAAAAATCATCTAAATCATATTTTTCGTACAGCGCTTTTATGGGAAAAAGTAATTCTACACTAGGTCGAAATTGCGTTCCCCAAAAGTAAATCAAAGTGTATTTGCCATAGAAGTCGGCACCAACAAATGTATCATCATTTAAGTAATGGTCAACCAAGTCTCCATTATATTTATTTTCTGATGGTGCAATGAAAAAATCCCTTTTTTCTACCAATTTTAGAGTCAAAGTATCAAATAAGGGAGAAACAGACTCAATCTTGTAAACTAAGCTGTCAAAAAATATAACATCACCTATAAGATAAGTAGAGACATTATACTTCAATGAGTTTATTTCTTCTCTTTCAGGAGTTTTTAAGATATTAATCGATTGATTTGCCTCATTATTATCGGTGGGGCTAAAAAAATAACTATTATATACAGCAATTTCATACTTTTTCCTATTAAGGTCTAGATTGCCTATTCTATGTTCATAGGTCTGAAAAGCAATCTCAAGGCTATCATCATAATCTTCATTCCAAAGTGGCAATGGTTTTACCATTACTTCAGTATCAAAGAATTTCCCCCTGTGAAAGTAACGGACATCTATATGCTGATTCATTAAAGAATCATTGATAATCCTTAAGCCAAATTTTTCCTTTGGTTCTTTAAGTCGAAATGATAGAACTTCCTCATCTCCAAAATCTAAATTGCCCTTGGTATCCACGATCAAAACATGTTCATTTTCTAAATTTTGACCAGATAAAATGATCATTTCTGCTTTGTGAGATATGGAATCTTGATAGTAAGAACTTGATTGGTCTAAATAGTCAGGGTAATTTTGAAAAGTAAACTTTAGAAAACTATATGATGAAATCGAATCTGGAATACCTTTGAACTGGAAAGTATCTGTCAGATGACGTGTTCCCACAACAGAAATTATCTTAGAAAAAGGTCCTAATCCAATTTTCTTTTCAAGTGGAACTCGGATTTCTTCTGGTATTGAAAACTACTTTTCTGATCGTATCTGATATGGACATAAAAAAAGAAAGGTGAACTCTCGTTCACCTCCCGTTTCATGTAGTTTTAAATTCCTACTTAACAAAATCTCCCTACAAATAATTTTTTTATGTTTTTAAACTGAAGGATTTAGTCTTTGCAATATTCACTTGGTTTTTTTATAAATGTTTAAGCAGTTGTCCTTTATATCTTTCTTGGCCATCAAGGGGGGATTTTTTGTTTGGGTTTGAAATTTTGACGACACAATACTTTTTTATCTTGTTACACTTATTAAAGCATCAAAAAGGCAAAACGTGACATCATATTTGAAAAAAAATTAATTTTTTTTAATAAGTATTATTTTTAATAAATAGATAGATTCTACCTAATTTGGAAAAATACTAGGTGAGGTTGCTTTTCTTAATGGAGTGGTCTAAAAATGATAAGAAGTGGTTGGTGGTATAAGTCTATGGTACGCTAAAAAAATTTTTAAAAACTTTTTTTCTTAAAAAGAACATCCCTACAGAAATCACTAAAATCAAAATACCTAAAGCAATCCAACCGATAGGAAAAGGGGTGGGTGGATGAGTAGAAATATCACCAATTAAAACAAAATTGGCCCAATAAGAGGGATGTTTTTGACTGGGACGGGTATTTTGAAGATAGTTTAACTTGGCTTGTTGTAAAGCCTGATCTTTAGAAGATCCACTCTTTATATTATCTAGAAAAGTGGGGATGATTTGTAAAGAGCTCGCTTCAGAAGCATTCCACAAACTAGAAAGAATAGAATGGGCTCCACTTAATAAAAAAGCTTTACTCATTCCCTGTACTCCTTCGCTGAGGTATATCTTTCCATTGGCAGAGTGACAAGCACTTAAGATGACTAATTCAGAATTGATTTTATGCGTATATAAATCTGCTGCTGAAAGGACAAACTCTTCCTTATGGTCATCAAAGACAATACTAGACCTTAAAGGATCATCAAAATCGACTAATCCATGTAAAGAGAGATGTATAATTTCCGCATCTGAAGATGCTTTAAAGAAGTTATCTATGTTCGCATGCTGGTCAAGAAACTTTTTACCCGAAAATAAGGCTGTTGATCTTTCAATTTCATTTTTGGCTAAAACCAATTGTGGAAGGTTCTCATCGCCAAATAGCAACTTTTTATTCTTTAACTTTTGACTAAGATCAGTGGTGTATTTTGAGGAAAAACCAACATAAGGAAGGTCATAAGAGTATTCCTCATTCTTAAAGAGTAAATCAGTTGAATAAGAATGACTAATGCTATAAGATTGAATCAAATATTTAGGGACTTTTTGCTCAGAAATAGTTAATGCTTCAAAGGGTAAGGTATGCAATATACCATCGGGGATGATATTAAGCCGTTTGATTGTAGGTCCAATACGTTTTAGCCCTTTTTCTAACAATTGCTGATATATTCGGTATCCTTGCTCTGAGGAAATGGTTTTACTTGCGTCGCGACATTGATTGACATAACTACTTATATCTGCCATCATTTGTGGCGTACAACTTATGGATAAGTCAAAAAAATGATCTTTGGTAATCCAAAAACTAATGATTTCATCTTCTGTAAAAAAGTATTCAATTATAGCGACATCAGAAGGTAAGGATGAAGCTATGGCTTTCCTGGTAAGTGGAGCAATGAAAACAAACTTATTTTGAAAATAAGCAGGAGCATTGTGTTCCAGATTGGATAAGAAGTTATCAAGCTCTCTTTGTGTTTCAGTATATTTTTTAAGTATGGTGTCTTGGTCGACTCCTTCTAAAAAGAGCTGTTCCTGTAGATCGTACATTTGATTGACCAATTCTTGTTCCTTTGAAATCATGTCTTCCGTTGCAAATGATTCAAAGGCTTCCGTTCTACTCAGCTCATTTCTTAGAATGATTGCTTTGGTTTTCGCAGAAAAGCGGTAAGCAATAT